>NZ_JAWOWF010000005.1:0-182287 GCF_033340295.1 Vibrio sp. 1401 | reverse complement strand
GCCGCCAGCGTTCAATCTGAGCCATGATCAAACTCTTCAATTTAAGATTTTGTTCGGCTCAATGAATACTGAACATTCCTTTCGCTAATAAATAGCAGAAGTAATGTTTGAATTGACTGTGCTGAATCTTTCGATTCAATGGTCACTTCGTATCATTGAAACCTAATTTTAAGCCTAAGCTTCTAATTGGATTATCATCAACGAGTGCCCACACAGATTGATAGGTCTATATTTTTAAAGAGCACACTTCGAAGTTCTCTTCAAAGTGGACGGCTATTTTAGCTAGATAACTTATCGTGTCAAACACTTTTTTAAGTTATTTATCTGCGAGTTAATTTTAACTCACTAACCGTAGTTGTTTAGGTTCCGCTTCACTTGCTTTCCCGTGACAACGGAGGCGAATTATAGGGAGTTCATTAAAGAACACAAGTGCATTTTTTAAAAAAACTCACCTTTTTAGTTTATTCGTATAGAAAACAGACAAAAGACTCTAAAAAACTATAGAAAAGGGGCCAAACGGCCCCTTTAGTGTGATTTTTATCTCAATTTTACTGTATCCATACAATTATTGATGAGCACAAATTTGGTCATTAGTAACAATTAGCTGCACTGTCTTGTCTGGAACGATTTCACCAGACAGAATTGATTTGGCTAACGGATTCTCGACATTCTGCTGAATTGCACGTTTTAAAGGACGCGCACCATACACAGGATCGAAACCAACTTGAGCGATCAAATCGAGCGCTTTGTCGGAAACTTCTAGTTGATAGCCTTTCTCCTCTAGTCGTTTCGCCAAACGTTCCAATTGAATAGAAGCAATGGACTTAATGTGTTCTTGACCAAGTGGATGGAACACCACGATTTCGTCAACACGGTTCAAGAACTCTGGGCGGAAGTGTTTGCTAACCACATCCATCACTTCACTCTTGATACCTTGATAGTCTAATGTTGCGAAATTCTCTTGGATACGAGATGAACCCAAGTTAGATGTCATGATCACAACCGTATTACGGAAGTCAACAGTACGACCTTGACCATCCGTTAAACGCCCATCATCGAGAACTTGCAGCAGAATGTTAAATACATCCGGATGCGCTTTCTCTACTTCGTCTAACAAAATTACCGAATACGGCTTGCGACGAACCGCTTCCGTTAAGTAACCACCCTCTTCATATCCGACATAGCCTGGAGGCGCACCCACCAATCTTGCCACTGAGTGTTTCTCCATGAACTCAGACATATCGATACGGACCATCGCATCTTCGCTGTCGAACATAAAGCTCGCAAGTGTCTTACAAAGCTCTGTTTTACCCACACCAGTTGGACCTAAGAATAAGAAGGAGCCAATTGGTCGGTTTGGATCAGAAAGCCCAGCTCGACTACGACGAATGGCATTCGATACAACAGAGACCGCTTCGCTTTGCCCTACCACACGATTATGCAGCACGTCTTCCATACGAAGTAGTTTCTCTTTTTCCGCTTCTAGCATCTTGGATACCGGAATGCCGGTTTGCTTAGAAAGTACTTCTGCAATCTCGTTGTCGGTTACTTTATTACGCAATAGCGTCATTTCCTGCATTTCAGCTTGGGTTGCAAGATCTAACTGCTTCTCAAGTTCAGGAATACGACCATATTGAAGCTCCGACATACGGTTTAGATCGCCAGCACGGCGAGCAAACTCCATGTCCATACGAGCTTGTTCAAGCTCAGACTTAATATGTTGAGTGCCAGAAAGAGCTGCTTTTTCTGTATTCCAAACCTCTTCTAGCTCAGCATACTCTCGCTCTTTTTCATTGAGTTCTTCATTAAGCGCTTTCAAACGCTTTTCACTCGCTTCATCGTGCTCGTTACTTAGTGCTTGTTGCTCAATTTTGAGTTGGATAATTTTACGCTCAAGCTTATCCAAGGACTCTGGCTTAGAGTCAATTTGTAAACGAATGCTTGAAGCCGCTTCGTCGATTAAGTCGATCGCTTTATCCGGCAACTGACGGTCGGAGACATAGCGATGTGACAAGCTCGCCGCAGCAACAATCGCTGGGTCAGTAATTTCGACGTGATGATGAAGCTCATAACGCTCCTTCAAGCCACGTAAAATCGCCACGGTATCCTCAACGGTCGGCTCATCCACCAGCACTTTTTGGAAACGACGTTCTAATGCTGCATCTTTTTCGATGTACTGACGATATTCATCCAATGTTGTTGCGCCAACACAGTGCAGCTCACCACGAGCTAATGCCGGTTTTAGCATGTTGCCCGCATCCATTGAGCCTTCACCTTTACCAGCGCCGACCATAGTGTGTAGCTCATCAATGAAGAGGATGACGTTGCCTTCTTCTTTAGCAAGTTCATTCAATACTGATTTTAAACGCTCTTCAAATTCACCACGGTATTTAGCACCAGCAACCAGTGCGCCCATATCCAGTGATAGCACACGGCGACCACGCAGACCTTCAGGTACTTCATTGTTAACTATGCGCTGCGCTAAGCCTTCAACAATTGCTGTCTTACCTACGCCTGGTTCACCGATAATCACTGGGTTGTTTTTAGTACGACGCTGCAATACTTGGATAGTACGACGGATTTCATCATCACGACCGATAACAGGATCTAATTTACCTTGCTCTGCACGCTCGGTAAGGTCTATGGTGAACTTTTCCAATGCTTGGCGAAGCTCTTCTGCATTCGGGTCATTGACCTTTTGACCACCTCTGATCTTTTCGATTGCCTGGCTGACTTTTTGCTCTGTTAAACCGATCTCTTTGAGTAATTGCCCCAATGGTCCGCGGTCTTCTAAAGCGGCAAGCAGGAAGACTTCAGACGAGATATAGGAGTCTTGACGCTTTTGCGCCACTTTGTCACACAGGTTAAACAATGTGCCCATCGAGCTAGAGAGCTGAACATCCCCACCGATGCCACTGACTTTTGGTAATCGATCTAACATTTCACTCAATTTAGAGCGTAAATGCGTTACGTCCACATCCAGCATAGTAAGCAATGGACGAATTGGACTGCCATTTTGATCAAGCAAAGCCACCATGAGGTGAACTGGCTCGATATATTGATGATCGCGCCCTAACGCTAGTGATTGAGCATCAGAGATAGCGATTTGAAACTTACTTGTGAATCGATCAAGACGCATATCTACCTTCCTAACCTCAACTAAAGGAAATTCTTTTGACAGTTAGAAAGATGGATACTCGGGTGGGGAATTTCAAGGGAGTGAATGAATAAAGATAGCTTTGCAAAAATAGTAGTATGCATCTTAGCACTTTGGTGCTTATAGCTAGTCTTCGATCCAAATAAAGGTTGCTTGTCGACCAGTCTTACCATCACGGCGATAAGAGTAAAAAGAGGCTTTATCTTGGTAAGTACAAAGTCCAGAATCAAACACTTGTGTCACACCAGCCCGGTTTAGACGTTGCGTTGCCAGCACCGACATGTCAGCAAACCATTTACCGTCGATATCGCGTGGAGCAAATGCTTGATTCGCCTGTGAATCAAAATCAACAAAAGCTTGCAGAACATCTTCACCCACTTCGAAGGCTTGAGGGCCAATGGCGGGGCCAAGCCACGCTATCACTTCACCAGAAAACAACGCTAACGCATTTTCGACAATGCCATTTGCTAAGCCGCGCCAACCTGCGTGAACAGCGGCTACTTGCGTACCTTGTGTATTAGTCAATAATACAGGTAAACAATCGGCGGTCATCGCTGAACAAACAACATGGCTTGAAGAAGTAAATACACCATCCGCATCAAGCACCTGTGTTGTTGGTTCATTTGCTTGAGCCACAACGGTTGAATGCGTTTGGTTTAACCAGATTGGCGCATTTGGCATGCTTGCCTGTTGCGCCAACCAAGCTCGGTTCTTCTCTACTAAAGACAAATCATCCCCAACGTGAGTACCTAAATTTAGCCCTTGGTAAGGGCCTGTCGAAAATCCGCCTATGCGTGTTGAGGCGAAAGCTTTGACATTTTTAGGCGCTGGCCAGTTCGGAATGATCGTCTTCATATTAGAATTCTTCCGGTAAGCCGTGCTCTTCTGTATCTTGACGAAGCGCTTCAGTCATCACAACCATGTCATCAGGCACTGGAGCATGAAACTCAAGAACTTCGCCCGTAATTGGGTGCTCAAAGCGCAGCATTACTGCGTGCAATGCTTGGCGATCGAAGCCCCGGATCATTGCCGTTAGCTCTTCAGACGCACCTGTCGGGATGCGAGCACGTCCACCATATGCAATATCACCGAGCAGCGGATGCTGAAGATAAGACATGTGCACACGAATCTGGTGCGTACGACCCGTTTCTAGACGCAAACGAATACGCGTGTGTTCGCGGAAGCGTTCAGCAACACGGTAGTGCGTTACTGCTGGTTTGCCCATTGGTGCCACCGCCATAAGCGTGCGCTTAGTAGAGTGACGACCAATAGGTTGATCCACTTTACCGCCCGCAGTCATACGACCAATAGCGATCGCTTCGTACTCACGAGTAATATTACGTTTTTGCAGTGCGCGAACCAGACGAGTTTGTGCAGGAACGGTTTTCGCCACCACCATCAAACCCGTTGTGTCTTTATCCAAACGGTGCACGATACCTGCACGAGGTACTTCTGCAATATCAGGGTAATGATGCAACAACGCATTAAGCACAGTGCCATCAGGCGTACCAGCGCCCGGATGAACCACAAAGTCACGAGGTTTGTTGATAACGATAATATCTTCATCTTCATAGACGATATCTAGCGGGATATCTTGCGCTTCCCAGCGTTCTTCATCTTCTAACTCGGCTTGCAATGTAATTTCCTCGCCACCCATTACTTTGGTACGAGGTTTAGTGACAACTTCACCATCAACTTGAACTTTCCCATCAAGCAGCCACTCTTTTAGGCGCGAGCGAGAGAAGTCCGCGAATAATTCGGCGATAGCTTGGTCTAAACGTTGACCTAACTGGCTATCTTTTACGGTATTTGTTAATACAATCTGCTGAGCCATATCGAACTTTTTTAAAAACTGTGAGACTAATGCTCACGACTGTGAAAAAATAGACTATTACGTCATTGTATCTGTTACTGGAAAGAAAGTAACGGCAGCTTAAGAAATATTTAGATTCAAGGAACAGACTCCTGATATGAAACGTCAGACTTTAACAGGCCTTTTAGCGGTATCCCTTCTGTTTGGATGTGCAAGCAAAGAAGAAATCGTTCCTGATGTGCCGCCTTCGGAACTGTATGCAGACGCACAGATTTCTCTTCAAAGTGGTAATTGGCTTTCTGCAATTGAGAAACTGGAAGCATTAGACTCACGTTACCCATTCGGTGCCTACTCTGAACAGGTGCAGCTTGACCTAATCTATGCGTACTACAAAAACGACGACCTTGCTTTGGGCTTGGCAACCATTTCTCGCTTTATGCGTTTAAACCCAACCCATGAAAAGATGGATTGGGTGCTGTACATGCGAGGTCTAAGCCACATGGCGCAAGATCGTAACTTTATGCATGATTTATTCAGCGTAGATCGAAGCGATCGCGATCCTGAACCGGTAAAAAAAGCGTTTGATGACTTCAAAAAACTACTTCAACGTTACCCGAATAGCCCATATGCAGAAGATTCACAAAAACGTATGGTCGCGCTGAAAAACCGTCTAGCGAACTATGATTTAGCGACTGCTGACTTCTACCTTCGCCGTGAAGCTTGGGTCGCTGCTATTAATCGCAGCCAAGAGCTACAAAAAGCGTATCCAGACACAGAAGCTGCACGTAAGTCACTGACTATCCAGCTAGAGGCCTACAAGCAACTTGGTTTGGAAGACGCCGTAGCAAGAACTGAAAAGCTTATAGAGCTCAACCCTGTGAAGTAATTGAACTTGCTTTAAACTGAACCGCCACCGTTTTTACCGTGGCGGTTTTTTATTACTCTCAATAGTGTATTCAGCCCTTTCTTGATGATCTTCCTAGCTCCACATATGCTTAAAGTTCTCCTCCCCCCTTTATAAAAAGGATGTGAACGTGACGATATCTAAGCTTTGCGCAGTTATGCTGCTCCTATTGTCTGCTTCCGTTTGCGCACTGCAAATCTCGCCGCTCAAACAGCCTCCTTATACTGGGGACCTCGACGTCATCAAGGAGAAGAATGTACTGCGCGTCTTAGTTTCTGCTGATTTAGGCTTTTACTACATTGAGGGCGGCACACCAAAAGGCATAGGCGCGGAATTGCTGGCGCATTTCGAAAAAGACCTTCGTAAACTCAAACCAAAGCTTAACGTACAAATTATTCCTGTTGCCCGCGACCAGCTACTGCCAGCCTTAGAAAACGGTTCAGGTGACTTAGTTGTCGCCAACCTGACTATTACCGACACGCGCAAACAGAAAGTGGAGTTCAGTTCACCCATTCTCACTGACATTCAAGAGTGGGTAGTGACAAACAAAAGCACACCAACGATGACGAAAATCGAACAACTGAGCGGCAAAGAGATTTGGGTGCGCGCCAGCTCTAGCTACTTTGAAAGCATTCAGACACTAAATAAGAAACTAAACAAAAAAGGCTTACCGCCTGTTATCGTGCACTTTATTGAAGAAACACTTCAAGATTATGAGCTGGTCGGAATGCTCAACAATGGTTACGTCAAAGCCATTGTTCTCGATAGCCATAAAGCCAAGCTTTGGCTGAAAGTGATGGATGATATTCGGGTTCACAAAAAAATCCCTATCCGCAAAAATGGCAAAATTGCTTGGGCAATGCGAGAAAATAGTCCCAAATTAAAAGCCGTCGTGAATAAGTTCATCCAGAAGTCTCGCTCTGGGACACTACTCGGTAACGTTATTTACAGTAAATACATCGATAACACGGGATGGTTGAACAGAGCTCTTAACCCTAAGAAAATTGCTCAACTAGAAAAACTCGCAGCGCTATTTTCACGCTATGGTGAGAAATACGATATCGACTATTTACTGATCGCTGCAATCGCTTACAAGGAATCAGGATTTAATAACGACCTAGTTGGAAGCCGAGGTGCCGTTGGCATAATGCAAGTCCTACCCAGCACCGCTCAAGATCCGAATATCAATATCAAAAATGTTCGACAATTAGAAAACAACATTCATGCTGGAGTGAAATACTTAGCTTTTTTGCGTAAGCAGTACTTCAGTGATCCTGATATTACTGCACAAAATAAACTCTACTTTACATTGGCGGCTTACAATGCGGGCCCCGGCAATGTAGAGCGTATTCGTAAGCGTGCAGCCCAACAAGGTTACGATCCTAATGTTTGGTTTAATAACGTGGAAGTCGTTATGCGGAAAAGTTTAAGCTCAACGGTTGGGTACGTCACAAGCATTAATCGCTACTACATAATATACAAACAACTAGAAAGCTTGGACCAAGTCAAAAGTCTAGAAAGGGTTTCACTAGCCCCAAAAGACCCCATTTTCATGATACCGCTACGAAAAGTCAGCCAAATGCCAGACAGTAAAAAGCCGCTTGTACAGTAAGCGGCTTTTTAAATGGATTCATTGGAAAGACTCAGTGATCGTCATCACACCTTACGTGTAGTTAAATTTTAACCACCTCAAATATTAGGCCGTAAAACTTCCCTAAAAACGAGGCCGTTTTCAGCTGAGTACTCTACCCAATCTACGGATTTACTAACCGATAACAAGCAATTTCACGATAAATCTCAGAAGTTCTTGAGTGAGATCACATTCATTTTTCATCATAAAAAACCCGAGCAAAATAATGATCTGAATCACATTTTTTTATGCTTAAAGCGGTAATCTGAACTCAACCCATGAGGGATGCAACAGAGGAAAAACACTTATGACAATGAATATCACTGGCAAAAACATCGAAATCACCTCTGCAATCCGAGCTCATATTGAGAGCAAATTTAAAAAACTGGAGAAATGGCAAGTAGACCTAATTGGTTGCCAAGCAACTTTCAGTGAGGAACCAAACAAACAGAAGAAATTCGAAGCGGTTATCAAAGTTCCTAAAGGCCAGCTCATTGCCTCAGCAACTCACGAAGATCTTTACGCAGCTATCAACGAAGTGGAGCAAAAACTAGAACGACAATTGAACAAGCTGACCCACAAACCTGAAGCTCGACGTGCAAGTAAGCCTGAGCTAGTGGAAGAAGAAGAGTAAACTGAACAGATTGAGGAAATAGCGCCGAAAGGCGCTATTTTTTTGCTTGACGCTCTCCCCAGCCTTGCTTATTGTGTTTAAACACTCATAAATTAAGCACTATTTATGCATTTAACCTCACTGTTTATTTTTGACTTCTTTTTCCTCCCATAGTTGGAGGGGCGAACTCGTTTGTGAAAGAAAAGTCAAAAACAAACAGAAAGCCTCCCAAATCGGGAGGCTTTTTTATAAGGAAAGAATTGATGACTGACCAACCTATTTCCCTCGAAGAAATTCGTTTACGCTTGAATGAGTTGGATGACCAACTTCTCAGCTTGTTGTCTGAGCGCCGTAAACTCAGCATTGAAGTAGCCAAAAGCAAAGTACAAACCTCAAAGCCTGTTCGCGACGCCGTCCGTGAACAGCAATTATTGGTCAAGCTAATTTCTAATGGCCAAGATAAATACGAACTTGACGCGCAGTACATCACCAAGCTTTTCCATACCATCATTGAAGACTCAGTTCTGCTTCAACAAAGTTATCTGCAAAA
Source organism: Vibrio sp. 1401 (assembly GCF_033340295.1). NCBI lineage: Bacteria > Pseudomonadati > Pseudomonadota > Gammaproteobacteria > Vibrionales > Vibrionaceae > Vibrio > Vibrio sp. 1401. The sequence continues at coordinate 173,620 of NZ_JAWOWF010000005.1, read as the reverse complement.
TCTCGTTAACCCACAGCAAAGCCGTAAGCCACTTGCTCGCGTCGCTTTTTTAGGAGCCAAAGGCTCTTATTCGCACTTGGCAAGTCGCGAATACTTCAGTCGTAAAAATACGGAGCTTATCGAGCTCAACTGCGAGCACTTTAAAGAAGTGACTCAAACGGTTGAATCTGGCCATGCTGATTATGGCGTTCTGCCAATCGAAAACACCAGCTCAGGCTCTATTAATGAAGTGTATGACTTACTACAACACACGACGCTTTACATCGTTGGAGAGCTAACTCAACCAATCGAACACTGCTTGGTTGCGAAAAAAGACATTCGTCTGGAAGATATTAAAACGCTTTATTCTCACCCTCAGCCACACCAACAGTGCAGTGAGTTTTTAAGCCGTATGAAAGGGGTAAAGCTGGAATCCTGCGCGAGCACAGCAGATGCAATGCAGAAAGTCCAAGAGATGGATCGTGATGATGTGGCTGCAATTGGTAATGCATCAAGCGGTAAGCTATATGGCTTGCAAGCAATTCAAGGCAACATCGCAAACCAAACCGAAAATCATACTCGCTTTATCGTGGTTGCTCGTAAACCGGTTGAAGTTTCTACTCAGATTCCAGCAAAAACCACATTGATCATGTCGACCTCCCAAGAGGCAGGCTCATTGGTTGAAACACTATTAGTGCTGCAACGTTACGGCATCAATATGACCAAGCTAGAATCACGCCCAATTATGGGGAACCCGTGGGAAGAAATGTTCTACGTAGACTTGACATCACATCTTGCTTCGACAGAAATGCAACAGGCACTTGAAGAGCTGACAAAAATCACTAAGCACTTGAAAGTATTAGGCTGTTACCCGAGTGAGAACGTAAAGCCTACGCAAGTAAAATTGAGTTAATAGACACCAGTGAGTAAAAAGATCATGGCAACCCAAAAAGTCGTAATCGCATCGCTAAACCCAGCCAAAATTAATGCAGTTCAAAGTGCATTTCGTAATGCATTTCCGCATCAAGAGTTCAACTTCGTTGGCATCAGTGTACCGAGTGAGGTCGCAGATCAGCCCATGACGAATGAAGAAACTCATCGTGGTGCGCTAAACCGCGTTAAAAACGCAAAAGTAGAGATGCCAAACGCGGATTACTATGTCGGTCTCGAAGCGGGAATTGAAGCAAACGTGACGTTTGCTTGGATGGTTGTTGAATCAGAGACTCACCGCGGTGAATCTCGTTCTGCAAGCTTAATGTTGCCGCCAAAAGTCTTGGAAAAACTCAAGGATGCGAATGAGTTGGGAGATGTAATGGACGAAGTGTTTGGTACTGATAACATCAAACAGAAAGGTGGCGCTATTAGCCTGCTAACCCAAAACCAGCTAACTCGAAGCTCAGTCTATCACCAAGCCTTGATTCTGGCTTTAATTCCATTCACAAACCCTGAGCACTTTCCTTCAAATTTATAACACTCAGCCTATTCTTTAGATACGCAAAAGGGCGGATATTTCCGCCCTTTGTAATACGTTATCTTAGTCACTTGTAACACCAAGGCCTAAAAGCAAATTGGATATACTGTCTACTTAGATACCGCAACTTGTTCTAACAAGACTTTCAACTTGTCTTTTTCTTCATCAGATTTCGACTTTAGTTCGTTAGAGCCACGAGTAATGGTGGCAATGCCCACACCAAGCATCTGACTGATCTGACGTTGAGATAATTCTCCTTTAAGAAGTTCGTTAATTATATTAACGCGTGATATTAATGACTCTCTCTCATCACGTGACATCAGCATAGTTAACAGCATGTCATCTTGCTGGGTGCCCATACTTGTTCGAATTAGCTCAATAATCTGTTGCCAGTCTTTGTACTCGGGTTCGTGCGACATCAAGTTACCTCACTCAATACTTGGTATTGATCTCATGTTGATTCAAGAACGCGCCATCGATACCCAAAAGATCACGATAGTATGTTTCAAACATCAAGATGTTTTGTACATAACCGCGCGTCTCTTTAAATGGAATTGCCTCAATAAAGGCATAAGCATCCACTTTTCCTTGGGTACGCTCTCGCCACGTTTTTACTCTGTTAGGACCTGCATTATAAGCAGCAAGAGCAAAAATACGATTATTATCGTAATCCTCTAATAAACCTTGCAAATAATGGCTACCAATTTCGATATTTTTTCCTACATTGTAGAGATCCTGCGTACCTTGATAACTCAACTTATATTTACGTGCCGTGTACTTCGCCGTCGCAGGCATAATCTGCATAAGACCACGAGCGCCGACTGGAGAGCGGGCTTCAACATCTAACGCACTTTCCTGTCGAGCGAGAGACATCATCGTGATGGGATCAATGTTGTGCTTTTTCGCATAAAAGTTAAACCACCAGCGGTGTGCTATTGGGAACCTAAGTTCGATATTATCCCACATCTGCGCCTGAATACTCGCGGTCACCGTTAGGTGATGCCAACGTTTAAATGATGCATAAGCCGCCAACATCGCCTTTTCATCTTTCCCTACGCGGCGCAGTAAGTGTGCCCATTCACTCTTCGCTGCTGCGATTTTATCCGTCGCGATCAACTCTTCGATACGAGCTAGCGAGTCTTGATAGGGTTGAACAACTTTCTTATCCAACTTAACCGTATGCGTTGGGTATTTGATTGATTGTCCGATTGCATTGGCGGCAGCCACACTGTAGAAGTTTCGTTGCCCAAGCAGAGTTGCTAAACGCTGTTTCCCCGCGATGTCATCACCTAACGCTATTTCACTTCTTCCAAGCCAATATTGCCAGCGTAGCGTGGCTTGCTCTTCTTTATTTAGAACAGCAATCCACTCTTGTACGCCTTTCCAATCTGCATTTTGAATCGCTAAGCGGATGCGCGTTTCAATCAACGGTAAGTACTGACTGGTTTTCGTTTTATCATCGCGCAATTTAGCTAATGACTCAGACTCCGTACGAGTCAATCGAAATGCAATATAGTCGGCAAGTTCTTGCGCTTTTTCTGGAGAAAACTTCTGTCCTTTAATGACGACATCGTACGCACCTTGTGCTTGGCTAGTGTTCATGCGAGCCAACTTTTCTAACGCATATTCACTTTGCGCTCGATTAAAATCATTCGCAGGTTTTTTCTTCGCGAATTCCGCAACACTTGAAGGATTATCAAACAACGCTTTCATTTCTTTGGCTTGTTGCTTTGCCTGCGCTGATTTAGGCAGTTTGAGCAAGTAACTCATCAAACCGCCATTACGAGCATCAAACGCCAGTAACATACGCTGTAGAATCAGTTCATCGGTACGCTCACCCGCCTTGTCCCATGCTTCAAATAATGGGTCACACTCATCAGCAATGCTGATGCCACGTAACCACATATGTTCAGCCCCTTTAAACGCCGCGACTTTCTTGCCTTGCTTTAATTGAGCGACGTAGAAAATACATTGGTAACGCTCACCACTAGGAATGACTTTTTGAAACTCAGTAATGGTTTTCCAATCTTTTTGCTTATAAAGATGATTGAGGTATGGAGCGCGAACTCGACGAGAAAATGGAAAAGACTCGTGCTCAGAAATAAACTCGTTCACCTGTTGTGGTGACTTTTCCGGTAACTGTCTAATAAAAGTGCGGTAATCCACATAAGGCGTTAGTGGATAGTCAGAAATTTTAGGACGAATCGAAAGGTATCCGTCGATGTCATTTTTATCTAATAAATCTTGAGCTTGCTCATATACTTCGCGCTGCTTTTCCAAACTCAGCGCGGCATTAGCACTCAAACTCATAGCACACAACGCGGCGGCGCAGCATACGTTTTTAGCCAATTCAGATACGTTGAATCTCATTTGTGTCATTTTCCCCAGACATATACTGCCCTAAAGCCTAGTTTTGTTAGAGTTCATGTGATGTTAAGGCAATTTTCACACATGCATCTATTTACACAGAATGCAGATGTCCATGTAAAGCAACTTAGTGTATTAAAAATTGTACTCGTCAAACTTTTAAGACGATGGAGACAAAGCGTTTCTAACTCGCATAGAAAACACTTCGTCATTCTTAACGAATAACAAAAGTGTATACCCTAACCGTGTAAGTTTCCGGTCAGCTCAAAATAAGAAATCCATTCGTTAGGGAAATTCTTGCAATGCGGTAACAAAAACAAAGCACTTGGTATAAAATGATGGGTTTGAATGACAGTTAATTTAGGAACGATCGGCAATGGCTGAATACGTATATACCATGTCGCGGGTGAGCAAAATTGTGCCACCTAAGCGTCAAATTCTTAAAGACATCTCTCTGAGCTTCTTCCCTGGTGCGAAAATCGGTGTTTTAGGTCTGAACGGTGCAGGTAAATCCACACTGCTACGTATCATGGCAGGTATCGACACGGATATCGACGGTGAAGCGCGTCCACAACCTGGTCTAAACGTAGGTTACCTACCTCAGGAACCAGTATTAGACGAATCAAAAACCGTTCGTGAAGTTGTTGAAGAAGCGGTTGCTGACGTTGCTGACGCTCTGAAACGTTTGGACGCAGTCTACGCAGCATACGCTGAACCAGATGCAGACTTCGACGCACTTGCAAAAGAGCAAGGCGAGCTAGAAGCCCTTATCCAAGCGAAAGATGGTCATAACCTAGAAAATGCGCTTGAGCGTGCGGCAAACGCACTTCGTTTACCTGAATGGGACCAAAAAATTGCGCACCTATCAGGTGGTGAACGCCGCCGTGTGGCTATTTGTCGCTTGCTACTTTCTAAGCCAGACATGCTATTGCTTGATGAACCTACCAACCACCTAGATGCAGAATCAGTTGCTTGGCTAGAGCGCTTCTTAGTGGATTACACAGGTACCGTAGTAGCCATCACCCACGACCGTTACTTCCTAGATAACGCTGCGGGCTGGATCTTAGAACTGGACCGTGGTGAAGGTATCCCATGGGAAGGCAACTACACCTCATGGCTGGAGCAAAAAGACGCTCGTCTACAACAAGAAACCTCCCAAGAGAGTGCTCGCCAAAAGACTATCGAGAAAGAGCTTGAGTGGGTACGTAAAAACCCTAAAGGTCGTCAAGCGAAGTCAAAAGCACGTATGGCTCGCTTTGAAGAACTGCAAAGCTCTGATCACCAAAAACGTAATGAAACCAATGAACTGTTTATCCCACCTGGTGAGCGTCTAGGTGATAAGGTTATTGAAGTGAAGAACCTGACTAAGTCATTTGACGGTCGTGTTCTGATTGATGACCTGTCATTCAGCATCCCTAAAGGTGCGATTGTTGGTATCATCGGTGCGAACGGCGCAGGTAAATCGACGCTATTCAAGATGTTAAGTGGTACTGAACAACCAGACTCGGGCACAATTGAGATGGGCGATACAGTAAAACTGGCATCGGTCGATCAGTTCCGTGACAGCATGGACGATTCTAAAACCGTATTCCAAGAGATCTCTGAAGGTGCTGATATCATTAAGATCAACAACTTCGAAATCCCAGCTCGCGCATACTGTTCACGCTTTAACTTTAAAGGCAGTGACCAACAAAAGATTATTGGTGAACTATCGGGTGGTGAGCGTAACCGTGTCCACCTTGCGAAGCTTCTTAAAGCGGGCGGTAACGTGTTGCTACTCGACGAACCAACCAACGACCTTGACGTTGAAACACTGCGTGCTCTAGAAGAAGCATTACTAGAGTTCCCTGGTTGTGCAATGGTTATCTCGCACGACCGTTGGTTCCTTGACCGTATCGCGACTCACATCATTGACTACCGTGACGAAGGCCAAGTTAACTTCTACGAAGGTAACTACACAGAGTACATGGATTGGTTGAAGAAAACATTGGGTCCTGAAGCCGCAGAACCACACCGTATCAAATACAAGCGTATTGCAAAGTAATCGCAACCCACAAAGTTTGATTGTAATTTGTACAAAGGCCGCTATCATAGCGGCCTTTGTTTTCTTTGTTATAAAAAGAGCTCATTAGCCCGTCTCGTTCGTTAAGAACATGACATAGCACTTACGTCACTCTGTAGCGACCTCGACACTTTTCAAACAACAATCGAACATTTTTTGTTCGTATTGATATACTATTCAATTCTGTTTGACGACCTGACGAGAATATTCATATGACAGAGAGACGACGCTTTTCACGTATTCTCCATCAAGCTCCAGCTAAGATAGAACAACGTGACTTGGCAATTGAAGCTAGGATTCAAGATCTTTCCTTGCATGGTTTACTCATGAAAGTGGAAGAGACTGAGGCTTTGGATCCAACCCTTCCAGTCCATGTGACTTTTTCATTTGATCAATCCGAACAAGTGATTACGTTAAAAGCGCAAATTGTGAATGTCTCTAAGTGTGAGATTAGGTTGAAGATCGCTAAGATAGACATCGAAAGCATTAGCCAACTAAAACGATTTATAGAATTGAATGTAGGCAATAACGACCTTCTGAATCGAGAGTTAGAGCACCTCTCAGGTTTTTAGGAGAAAAATAAATGAACGCCTATTTAAGTAACAATAACTATGTCTAAAAAAATCATCATGCAGATCCCGACGAAAGACGGCGATCAGCAGTTCTATTTGGGCCGCAGTTCGGTCCTAGCAGTATTTGCTTCAGTATTGGCATTACCCGCCGTCGTTGGTGGCGCGTGGTACCTTAATCAGCAGCAGATGCACAATAAAGACGAACTAACACAAATCATCGCCAAACTGGAAAGTGAAAAGGCCGAAGTGACGGCTCTTTACGAAGAGCAGCTTGATACCAATCATTCACTTTCCCAGTCTTTGACGGACAAAAACAATCAAATTCAGCTATTGGGCAAACGGGTATTCGACGTTGAATCGGTTTTAGGTCTCGCAGACGAAGAGTTGATGATCGATGAGAACAGCATGGGGTTAGAGGAGCGAATTGACGCAGCCGCTATCGATTCTGCTGTTCGCGCGACGATGTTCCGTTTGATACCAAATGACAGTCCAGTCACATACCAACGTATTTCTTCTTCTTACGGCAGTCGTATTAATCCGATTTCAGGTAAGAGGCATGTTCATACTGGTATCGATCTGACTTGTAAAAGAGGAGAAGAGATCCTGGCACCGGCTGACGGTGTGGTGGAAACCGTTCGCCCGAGCAATCGTGGTTATGGTAACTATGTCACCATTCGTCACTCATTTGGCTTTATGAGCTCCTTTGCTCATCTACAACGCTTCAAAGTGAAAAGCGGTCAGTTTGTTAGTAAAGGCGACATCATTGCTCAATGCGGTAACTCTGGCAACTCCACAGGGCCACACTTGCACTATGAAGTACGCTTCCTCGGACGAGCACTCAACCCTCAATACTTAATGGAGTGGACGCCAGAAAACTTCAATGACGTCTTTGAAAAAGAGAAAAAAGTGAAATGGGGACCTTTGGTTCAATTGATTGATAACGTTGTACGCCTACAAGTCAATTTAACCAATTCACCCTATCGCGATACCAGTATCAACACAGTATCAAGTGAAGATACGAGTAATACTGCGACGAACTGATTTGTCCATCAACACGAAAAAGAGCAGCTTACGCTGCTCTTTTTGTTTCGGACTCTGCACGGCTAAATGACCCGTGATTAGCCGCGATGAATATTATCATTCGCCTGTTTGAGTAAGTTTTGGCTCTCATTCATAAATTGTTGAGAATAAGTACCAAACCAATCACTCACCTGCTTAAAGCTTTCGATGAATCGAGCTTTGTCTCTGCTATCCAAAATCGCTACCGCATCACCTAAACGCTGATGGAATCGCTTGATCATATCGATATTCTCTTGAGAAGAGAAAATGATATCACCGTACAAGTTCGGATCCTGACCAAACAGTCGTCCCACCATCGCCAATTCAAGGCGGTAGATTGGCGAGCTTAACTTCAACAACTGATCGATGTTCGGGTTCTCTTTGCTTAGGTGCATACCGTAAGCAAACGACGTGAAGTGGCGCAACGCCTGAATCAACGTCATGCCATGATCGTGCTCTTGTGCATCGATTTGGCACAAGCTTGCGCCCCAAATTCCAAACTGTTGCAATAGCCATTGGTAATGCTCGTGACCACGACCATCACAGTACACAATAACCTGCTTGGCAAGGCTCGGAACATCTGGGCCAAACATTGGGTGTAAACCAACTACAGGACCTTGGTGCACATTCAACATTGCTTGCAGAGGCTTCGACTTGATAGAAGTCAGGTCACACAGAATGCAGTCTTGCGGCAAGTTCCCCAGTTTTTCGATCACCCCTTCCGTTAGATGAATCGGCACCGTGACCACGACTAAACCCGCGTTGTCTAGAATCTCATCCGCATGATCCCAGTCTTTACTACCGAGAACTTTGACCTGGTAGCCCGACAATTTAAACATACGCCCAAACAGGCCACCCAATTGACCATTACCACCAATAATAACAACTGAGCGTAAATCAGGGTTCAAACACTTAAAACCGGAATCTTTCTCGCTGGCATAAGACTCACGCATTGTTCGACGCAGAATATCTTCAATAAGCTGTGGAGGAATTCCCATTTTTTCAGCTTCAGCGCGACGAGAAGCTAACATCGCCGCTTCGCGGTCTGGAGCATAAATTGGCAAACCATGTTCGCTTTTTACTTCCCCAACTTTCTCTACGAGCGCTAAACGCTGAGCCAATAGCTCCAACATTTGCTTGTCGACTGCATCAATCTGATCGCGTAATGCGTTAAGTTCAACTGCCATTGATGTTCCTTAAATCCTGTATTAATTAGCCTTTAGACGATTTTCTAAGAAAGGCACTAGCTCTTCATGTGCATGACGTAATAGTGCCTCAGTTGAATCCCAATTGATACATGCGTCAGTGATAGATACACCGTATTTCATCTCTTCAAGAGCTAAGTCAGAAGATTGATTTCCTTCATTGATATGGCTTTCAATCATAAGACCGATAATAGATTTATTGCCTTCACGGATTTGATGAATCACATCCTCCGCGACTAATGGCTGGCGACGGTAATCTTTACGTGAGTTGGCGTGACTGCAATCCACCATTAATGAAGCATCAAGACTAGATTTCGCCATCTCTTGCTCACACTCAGTGACGGATACCGAATCGTAGTTAGTTTGCTTGCCGCCACGTAAGATCACATGTCCATTAGCATTGCCCTGGGTGGTTAACAGTGCGACTTGTCCCTCACGGTTAATTCCCATAAAACGGTGGCTAGAGGACGCAGCTTGCATCGCGTTAATTGCGGTTGCCAAACTGCCATCGGTGCCATTCTTAAAACCGATTGGCATAGACAGGCCGCTTGCCATTTCACGGTGAGTTTGTGACTCCGTCGTACGAGCACCGATGGCTGCCCAGCTAAAAGTATCCGCCAAGTATTGTGGGCTAATTGGGTCTAGAGCCTCAGTCGCGAGCGGGATTTCCATCTCTGCCAGCTCCACCAGAAGTTCGCGTCCAACATGCAGACCGTGTTCAATATCGAAACTGCCGTCTAGGTGTGGGTCATTGATCAGGCCTTTCCAGCCGACCGTGGTGCGCGGCTTCTCAAAGTAAACACGCATAACAATATACAGTTGGTCACTTAGTTGTTCAGAGAGTGCTTTAAGGCGCTTTGCGTAATCCTTCGCCGCTTCTACGTCGTGGATAGAACATGGACCGCATACAACAAGCAGGCGGTGATCCTTCTTGTGAATAATATTAGCGATAGTTTGACGAGACTCTTGAATAAAGCGACGTGCTTTTTCACTCAAAGGAAGCTTGGTTTTTAGTTCCTCCGGAGTAATAAGAACCTGTTCTTCGATAATATTAATATTGCTCAACTCACTTTTCTGCATAACTCTAACCTGTATATTTATTTTTACACCCAACCAAACCCTTGGTGAGACAACTAAGCTTTAACGACAAGATAACAGGCTAAAAAAGAAAAACAAGCGTACACAATAAAAAACATTTAGTGTAAATTACAGTTTACAGTTAAATAAAAAGCCAAAGCATAATTAACTTTGGCTTCTCATCGCTGTTTTGAATCTTTTACAAGAGGTTTAGCTAGTCAAGCGTTTCATCGCTTCACTCGCCGCTTTCCACTCTTGAGATAGCTTAAGTTCGCTTGGAGAAAATGACTGTTTTTTCAGTAATGCATCCGCGAGTGGCACGGTTGAAACCGGTAAGTTGTCTAATACTTCAACGTGCGCTTCTCGTTTATTACACATTAACAACATATCGCAGCCAGCTCTCAATGCTTGAGCACCTCGCTCGGCTGGGCTGCCCATAATCGCAGCGCCTTCCATGGTCAAGTCATCCGAAAAAACCAAACCTTTAAAACCCAATTGCTGACGCAGAACCTGTTTTAACCAGTATTCAGAACCGCTGGCTGGTTGAGCATCATAATATGGGAAAATCACGTGAGCAGGCATCATGGCATCTAAAATACCGGCATCAATTTGCGCTTTGAAGATCGCCATATCTTGTTCAAAAATATCACTGCGCTCGTCGTATGGTGTTTCTAGATGTGAGTCTGCAATCACGCCACCATGTCCAGGGAAGTGTTTGCCTGTCGTTGCCATGCCAACACTCTTCATTCCTTGCATATAAGCAGTGCTATAGCGAAGAATGGTATCGGCATCTTCACCGAATGCACGGTTACCGATCGCTTTACATTGATGGCCTTGGTCAAGTACCGGGGCAAAGCTTAAATCAATATCATGGGCAATCAGCTCTGCTGCCATTAACCAACCGCCCATACGAGCAAGCTCTTCACCATTTTGATGTTTAGCGTACTCATCAGCAGCAGGAATTAATGAGAAACCTTCACGAAAGCGCTGCACTCGGCCGCCTTCTTGATCCACACCGATCAAAAACGGGCGCTTAGCCGCCTTTCGGATGGATTGAGTAAGTGCTTGAAGCTGTTCGCTATCATGATAGTTGCGAGCAAATAGAATTAAGCCACCAACCGTAGGATGCTCCAAGATTTCTTTGTCTTCAGCGGTCAGTTCATACCCCGCAACGTCAACCCATAACGGTCCCATGTTTTCTCCTCAAAATCGGCTGAATATCTCGTATTCGATGAGGTTATTCGCTTCAGATTTGCTTTACAATAAGTGAATGAAGAATTGACGAGATCGGCTATGAAATTTAACGAACTGTACATTGGTGTGATGTCTGGAACGAGTATGGATGGTGTTGATACCGCTCTAGTTGAAATAAGCGATGAGCACGTTCGTCTGATTGCGCACGACGACTACCCAATGCCCGCAGCACTAAAAGACATGCTGTTATCTGTTTGTACCGGTCAAGCAACAAATTTAAAAGCCATAGGTGAACTTGACCACCAGCTCGGCCACCTATTTGCAGATGCCGTGTTACAGCTGCTCAATAAGTCTGGTTACGTCGCAGAGCAAATTCGTGCGATTGGTAATCACGGTCAAACAGTGTTCCATCAGCCTACCGGAAACTTGCCGTTTACCACTCAATTGGGCGATGCCAACATTATCGCGGTCAAGACAGGCATTGATACGGTAGCGGATTTTCGTCGTAAAGACATGGCGCTAGGTGGACAAGGTGCCCCACTCGTCCCTGCTTTCCATAAAAGCATTTTTGCGATGCAGGATTCCACAACTGTGGTACTTAACATTGGAGGCATTGCCAATATCTCGGTACTGCATCCAGAACAACCAGTCATTGGCTATGACACAGGCCCGGGCAATATGTTGATGGACGCATGGTGTGCGCTGCATACTGGGCAAAGCTTCGACGAAGATGCACAATTTGCACTTAAAGGAACGGTAAACGCTACTTTGTTGACTCAATTACTCAAAGAAGCTTACCTCGCCATGCCTGCCCCTAAAAGTACCGGGCGAGAACTGTTCAATATTGACTGGCTGCATCTACAACTGGCCCATCACAATTTACCAATCGAAGACGTACAACGTACACTTTGCGAGTATTCTGCAATTACCATTGCCAACGAAGTCGACAAGTTTTCTCATGGCATCACACCTCAACTATTGGTCTGTGGCGGTGGAGCAAGAAACCCACTTTTGATGCAGCGACTAGCTAAGTTATTGCCACAATGGAGCGTTGCGACAACGGCAGAAAAAGGCGTTGATGGCGACTACATGGAAGCAATGGCGTTTGCTTGGCTTGCGCAGCGCCATATTCACGGCCTCCCTAGCAACTTACCGGAAGTTACGGGGGCAAGTCGTCTCGCTTCACTGGGTGTACTCTATTCAAAAAATTAAGGGCAATAGATCCTAAACAAAAAGGCTTAATTCATTATGACGAACGATGCACTTATCGCAGCTTTATCCCATCTGGTATCTGAAGGGCGAAACCCAGACACCATGGACATCGACTTGCTGCCTTCTCTCGATATTGTTCAACGCATCAACCAACAGGACAAACTCGTTCCTCTTGCCGTTGAAAAAGTGTTGCCTGAGATCGCTGAAGCCGTTGATAAGATCACGGAAGCATTTAAGGTCGGAGGTCGGTTGTTTTACATCGGTGCGGGTACCAGTGGTCGACTTGGCGTTTTGGACGCTTCAGAATGCCCACCAACTTTTGGCACAGATCCAGAGATGGTCGTTGGTATTATTGCTGGTGGAAAAGAGGCAATGTTCCGTGCAAAAGAAGGGGCGGAGGACGATCCAGCATTGGGTGAGCAAGATCTTAAAGAGAATACGCTAACACAACGCGATGTCGTCGTTGGTATTGCGGCAAGTGGACGAACACCTTACGTGATTGGTGGCTTAGAGTATGCGAACGAGCTTGGTGCCACCACTGTAGCACTATCTTGTAACCCTGACTCTCCGATTGCAGATATTGCTGATATTGCGATTAGCCCCGTTGTTGGACCTGAAGCGTTAACGGGATCCACTCGCTTAAAATCAGGGACGGCACAAAAACTCGTACTAAACATGCTCACTACCGCAAGCATGATTCGCCTGGGCAAAAGTTATCAGAACTTAATGGTAGATGTGAAAGCGACGAATGCAAAGCTAGTTGCAAGAGCGACTCGTATTGTTATGCAAGCAACAGATTGTACTAACCAAGAGGCTAAAACGGCGCTCAAAGAAACGGACTACGACGCCAAGTTAGCGATTTTGATGATTTTAACCGGGCTGGATAGAGAAAGCGCGACTGAGCAACTGAACGCCAAGCAAGGATATTTAAGAAAAGTCGTGATCGCGCAAACTAATCAATCTTAATCAATAAAGCGCCTCACTTATTTAAAAGTCAGGCGCCTTTTATGGCTCAATTTAGTAGTTCAATCGTTCAATGTGAGTAATACCGACTTTACCTTCAAGGTCACTGAACATATGAACCATTGCTGGGTATGGTTGTGCTCCAGGGTAGACAACTTCTGCATTACAGAAAAACGCATAGTTTTGTCCGGCTACGACTTGAGTAGCCACAACCAAAGGGGAGTATTTGACACCGACAAACCCCTCGATACCTTTAGCAAATACTTCTTTATTCTCTGCTGTGAGTTCATGAAATGGACTCCAGCCACCAGCCATTTGCGTTGACATAATGTGATTCCTTTTTTTGCTGTGCTCACTATCAAGCAATATGAACATAGTTTAATAAGGAAGATTTTGCCACATTTATGTGATGCAGACAGTGTAACAACGGCTTTATTGACTATTAATTTGAGTATTCATTCCAACCACGTTGCCATTCCATGCGGAATTTTTGCGCTTGCTCAGTACCTTCACAAACCCCTTCGTAATACTGACCAGATAACCCCATTTGATACGCAAAAGCAGGATTACAGTACTCACGTAAACCTTCTAAATAACCTTGGTCGTAGTCATTTTGCTTAACACTACCCAACTCACGAAGCTCGCTCATCGTGCGCGATGTGTGTCCGGTTATGCCATCTTGATATCCGATCTGATGCCAATCTCCCGACTTGGCAAGATCTGCTGTCGTTGCTGTGCATCCTGCAAGTAAAGCCAGTGCCAGACCTACCGTTACCTTTTTCATGGTTCTTCCTTAAGTAATTGTTTTCAAAAATAAGCTTACCACTAATTATTGGCGCTTGCCGCTGAGCTTGCAGATTTAACCACTGATGACTCAAATCAGCCGCTCAAGACTGTCATCAACCTTTCGCCATTTTTAAAAACCGCTCAAGCAGCATATCGACCACTCAGTGCTCTATTCGACCACTCATCTACTAACCGAATGCATTTAACACAAGTGACGCATAACATGCATCCTGAGATTAAAAAATTACCCTACCCAACTAAGACCAAGGACAATTGCTATGATGTGGTTTCTAACCTGTGTCGCAGCCCTAATCGGCGGATACTTCATCTACGGCGCTTTCGTCGAGAAGATTTTCGGCATCAATGAAAAACGCCAAACGCCAGCTCACACCAAATCGGACGGTGTTGACTTCGTTCCAATGTCAACAAAGAAAGTTTACCTAGTTCAACTACTTAACATCGCAGGTGTTGGTCCAATTTTTGGCCCGATCATGGGGGCACTATACGGTCCTGCGGCGATGCTTTGGATTGTAGTCGGTTGTATTTTTGCTGGTGCAGTACACGATTACTTCTCAGGCATGCTTTCAGTGCGTAACGGCGGTGCATCTGTACCTACCATTACAGGTCGCTACCTAGGTAATGGCGCAAAACACTTTATGAATATTTTTGCCATTGTCCTATTACTTCTAGTTGGCGTAGTGTTCGTTTCAGCCCCTGCTGGCATGATTACTAACCTCATCAATGATCAAACAAGCTTGAGCGTAAGCATGACTACAATGGTTATTGCTATATTTGCTTACTACATCATTGCGACGATTGTTCCCGTCGATAAAATCATTGGTCGTTTCTACCCACTGTTTGGCGCCCTACTTATCTTTATGTCTGTTGGCCTAATGACAGCCGTTGCTTTCTCTAGCGAACACACAGTAATGGGTGACTTCCAAGTTTCGGACATGTTCTCTAACCTCAACCCAAATGACATGCCGTTATGGCCTGCATTGTTCATCACTATCGCATGTGGCGCTATCTCTGGCTTCCACGCAACTCAGTCTCCACTGATGGCGCGTTGTATGGAAAATGAGAAAAACGGTCGCTTCGTATTCTACGGTGCAATGATTGGTGAAGGTGTTATCGCGCTAATTTGGTGTGCTATCGCTCTGTCTTTCTTCGGCTCTCTAGACGCTCTATCCGAAGCTGTGAAAAACGGTGGTCCTGGTAACGTGGTATACAGCGCATCATTTGGTCTGCTAGGTGTGTTCGGTGGTATCCTTGCGTTCCTGGGGGTGGTTATCCTACCAATTACGTCTGGCGATACAGCGTTCCGTTCAAGCCGCTTGATCCTTGCTGAATACTTCAACATGGAACAAAAAACGCTACGTAACCGTCTACTGATGGCACTTCCACTGTTCGTTATCGGCGGTATCTTAACTCAAGTAGACTTCGGCATTATCTGGCGCTACTTCGGTTTTGCAAACCAAACAACAGCGGTAATGATGCTTTGGACTGCGTCCGCTTACCTACTGCGTCACAACAAGCTGCACTGGATTACCACTATCCCAGCTATCTTCATGACCACGGTATGTGTCACGTTCATCTTAAACAACAGCTCGCTAGGTTTTGGTCTGCCAATGCAACTATCAACTATCGTAGGTATTGTGTTTGCCCTAGCTGTGACAGGTTACGTTATCAAAACCTCTAAGGGTAAAGGTGAAACTGAACTGGCTGACGAAGAGAAACCACAAGCCGTATCAGAAACAGCGTAATACTCGTCACATCTGAGTGACTAAGATAGGAGCCTGCCAATTGCAGGCTCTTTTTGTTTTATACCCAAGTCACTTTAAGGTTCAGAAAGCACAGCGCAGCATCATTTACTTAGCTGTTCTTATCTATCTGAGCCAAGCATCTTGAGGTTACTTAGGTATACAATAACAACATTGATTCTAGGTTAGGTTCACTATGGAACTGGTCATCTCCCTTTTACAACAGATGTGTGTGTACTTAGTTTTGGCTTACATGCTAAGTAAAACGCCAATCATCTTACCTTTGCTGAGTATTTCTTCGCGCTTAAGCCACCGCCTAATTTGTTACGTACTCTTCTCTGGCTTTTGTATTCTCGGCACCTATTTCGGTCTGCACATCAACGATGCTATTGCCAATACTCGTGCGATCGGCGCAGTTATGGGCGGGCTGTTTGGTGGACCTGTTGTAGGTTTCGCCGTCGGATTTACTGGTGGCATCCATCGATACTCTCTTGGTGGCTTTACTGACCTAGCCTGCGCAATTTCAACCACCGCCGAGGGCGTAATTGGTGGCTTGCTCCACGTTTACCTTATCAAGCGAAATAAAGGCGCATTGCTGTTTAATCCAAGCGTCGTATTCAGCGTCACGTTTGTTGCAGAAGTGGTGCAAATGATTTTGCTGCTCGCCGTCGCGAAACCTTTTGATCAAGCCTATGAACTGGTGTCCGCTATTGCAGCGCCTATGATCATCGCGAACTCATTTGGTGCGGCGTTGTTCATGAGTATCCTGCAAGACAGAAAAGCAATCTTTGAAAAGTTTTCTGCGACGTTTTCGCGTCGAGCGCTCACCATTGCTGATCGCTCAGTGGGAATTCTAAGCAACGGCTTCAACACCGAAAACGCAGAGAAAATCGCACGTATTATTTACGAAGAAACCAAAGTGGGCGCTGTCGCGATTACTGACCAAGAAAAGATCTTGGCGTTTGTGGGCATTGGCGATGATCACCATAAACCGAACACGCCGATTTCATCGCAAAGCACATTAGACTCCATGGAGAAAAACGACATCATTTATCTTGATGGTGCGGAGCGTCCATACCAATGCTCCATTGCAAAAGATTGCAAGCTCGGATCTGCGCTGATCATCCCACTGCGTGCAGGGAAAGAGGTCATTGGTACCATAAAGCTGTATGAACCGAAGCGTAAATTGTTCTCGACGGCCAACATGTCGATGGCGGAAGGAATAGCCCAGCTTCTATCTAGCCAAATCCTTTATGGCGATTACCAACAACAACAAGCCTTACTCGCCCAAGCAGAAATAAAATTGCTTCACGCTCAGGTGAATCCACACTTTTTGTTTAATGCACTCAATACTATTAGTGCGATTACTCGTCGTGACCCTGACAAAGCGCGCGAGCTAATCCAAAATCTATCGCACTTCTTCCGCAGCAATTTAAAGCAGAACATTAATACCGTGACGTTAAAGGAAGAGCTTGCACATGTGAACTCGTACTTGAGCATCGAAAAAGCGCGTTTTACGGACCGCTTAGAGGTTGAAATCGATATTCAACCTGAATTGCTGGACATCAAATTACCAAGCTTTACACTCCAGCCTTTGGTTGAGAATGCCATTAAGCATGGCATTTCAAACATGCTTGAAGGTGGTAAAGTTCATATATACAGCGAAGCACACCCACAAGGTCACTTGATTACCGTCGAAGACAACGCAGGCAGTTTTGAGCCGCCAAAAGAAAACCACTCAGGGCTAGGTTTAGAAATTGTCGACAAGCGTCTCACTAATCAATTTGGACGTGATGCAGCGCTAAAAATTACGTGCGAGCCACATCAATTTACTAAAATGAGCTTTATCATTCCCCCAAAATCATAAAAGCACGCTGAAGCAATAAAGGTAATGTTGGATGTTAACCGCACTCGTCATTGATGATGAACAGTTTGCTCGTGAAGAGCTAGCAGAGTTACTGGATGAAACAGGCCAAGTTGAGGTCGTGGGCGATGCCTCAAACGCAATCCTCGGCCTAAAAAAAATCAATGAACTCAAGCCTGATGTGGTGTTTCTCGATATCCAAATGCCTCAAGTCACGGGGATTGAATTACTAGGGATGCTTGATCCAGAAACCATGCCTTATGTGGTTTTTGTCACGGCTTATGATCAGTATGCGATTCAAGCATTTGAAGACAATGCCTTTGATTACTTGCTCAAACCTGTCGACCCATGCCGGCTAACTAAAACGGTAAAACGACTAAACAAAGTCATTAGCCAATCCGCCCTAACGCAACAACTGTCTGCTATTACACCTGACACGTTGGATCAAATACCGTGCATCGGACACAACCGCATCGTTATCATGGCCACCGACACGGTGGAATGTGCTTACAGTGATATCAGCGGCGTGCATGTACGCTCCACCAGCCAAACCGCGAGCACCCAACTGACATTAAAAACGTTGGAAGAGAAAACCCCTCTAGTCCGCTGCCATCGTCAATACTTAGTCAGTATTAAAGCGATTAGCGAAATCAAGTTACTGGAAAATGGGTTAGCGGAAATCATCACCAAAACAGGCTTTGAGATACCAGTAAGCCGCCGCTACTTAAAGGTGCTCAAAGAGATGCTCGGCATTAGCCACTAACACAAAAACTTCACACATCATCGCTGAGTTTCCGCTAGCGTATAAATAGGACGCTCTGAAAAGACGAGGCGATGATGTATAAAGTTTTATTCATATGTAAGCACAACGCTGGACGAAGCGTCCTCGCGGAGTCAATCGCAACCAATATCCTGCCAGCAGATTTTAGTGTCACCAGTGGAGGCTCACATCCCACAGGCAAGGTGCACCCAGTGGTGCAAAAATATTTAGATGACCACCAACTCCCCATTCCGCATATCCACACGCATTCATGGGAGGAGCGAACTCAGTTTCTTCCCGACATCGTTATTATTCTCTGTGATTCTTTACATCAAGAAACCGCTCCTCAGTGGCTTGCAGGTGGTGTTCGAGTAAACTGGCAAGTTGATGCTTTTCCGACCGATGGTTCTGATGAAGACATGTACGCACATTGCGAAAAGGTTGCTCAATCGCTTGAGCGAAGAATCACGAAGATGTCTGATATGATTATCGATGGTTTAGGAAAAGACCAAATTCGTGATTACCTAAATGAGTTAAGAGAGATGTAAAAAAGGCGACCCACAGGTCGCCTTTTGAATATTCGATAAATGGAGACTAATCCACTTGCTTGATTTGCAGTTCTTTAGGTACTTCAAAGAACATATTCTCTTCACGGCCAAGTACTTCATCAACCGCTTCGGCACCAACGAGTTCTTTGATTCGCTCTAGAATCTGATTAACGAGCTCTTCCGGAGCAGATGCTCCCGCAGTCACGCCGACCTTTGTTTTGCCTTCGAACCACTCAGGTTTGATATCTTCCGGACAGTCGGTTAAGTAGCCAGGTGTCCCTAGCTTTTCAGCTAGCTCTTTAAGACGTGTAGAGTTTGATGAGTTTTTAGAACCCACCACAACCATCACATCTACGTCACCAGCTAATTCACGTACGGCATCTTGGCGGTTTTGTGTCGCGTAACAGATATCGTCTTTACGTGGACCTTGGATATCTGGGAACACGCGGCGTAGCTCTTCGATAACATCGGCAGTTTCATCGACAGAAAGCGTCGTTTGGCTTACGTAATGAAGATCGGATGGATCTTTCACAATCGCCTTCAGTTTCTCAACATCGGCTGGAGTTTCAACCAAGTACATACCACCGGTTTCACTGGCGTATTGCCCCATCGTACCTTCGACTTCAGGGTGACCTGCGTGACCAATCAGAACCACTTCCATATTACGACGGCTCGCACGCGCCACCTCCATATGCACTTTGGTTACTAAAGGACACGTTGCGTCAAATACGGTCAAATCACGCAGCTTCGCTTCCTGACGAACTGCCTGCGATACACCATGAGCGGAGAAAATCACAATGTTGTTGTCTGGCACTTCGTGCAGTTCTTCAACGAAGATAGCACCACGCTGTTTTAGACCTTCAACCACAAAACGGTTATGCACCACTTCATGACGCACATAAATCGGTGGCTGATACATCTCTAGCGCACGCTCTACGATGCTAATCGCGCGGTCAACACCAGCACAGAAACCACGTGGGTTAGCTAACAGGATTTTCATTTCATTGCTCATGGAAGTTATCTTTTATTTGGTTCGCTATTCTACTGACAAAATTTCAACTTCGAAAGTCACGTCTTGTCCCGCTAGAGGATGGTTGAAGTCCACAGTGACTGAATCGCCTGCAATCTCTGTAATAATGCCCGGGATTTCCATGCCATCAGGGCCACTGAAGGCCATGATTGTACCAACTTCCACTTCTGCATCACCTACAAATTTAGTGCGATCCATATAGTGAATATGATCAGGGTTTGGCATACCAAACGCGTCTTCTGCCTTTAGCTCAATCGCTTTTTGTGCGCCTGTTTCGAGGCCGATCAAGCATTGCTCAAAGTTTTCACTCAAGCTGCCATCACCCATAACAAACTTCGCTGGTTTACCCATGTTATGAGTACTATCTGCAACCGATCCGTCTTTCATTTTAATCGTAAAGTGAAGGGTTACTACCGATTCATTGGTTATTGTTGTCACGTTAATGCTTCCTTGTTCTTGGGTTATTACGCTGTCAGCTTGGTCTTTTTATACATTGAAATGCTGATTGGCGCTCCAACATAATAAAAAGCGTCGCTCGAATCAACGGACGACGCTTAGGGTTATTCGATATACCGCAAAAGATTACTTGTCAGCGTCTTTTTTACGGAAGCCATCCAGAATAATCATTGCCGCACCAATACAGATCGCCATGTCAGCAAGGTTGAATGCTGGCCAGTGGTAGTTACCCCAGAAGAAGTCTAGGTAATCAACAACAAAGCCATGAACGACGCGGTCAAACACGTTGCCCACTGCACCACCAATAATCAATGCGTAAGCGATGTTGTTCCATTTTTCTTTAGCTGGAAGCTTGCTCATCCAGTAGGTCAAAAGACCCGTCACAACAAACGCGATACCGGTAAATAACCAACGCTGCCAACCGGCTTGATCGCTCAAGAAGCTGAATGCAGCACCGTAGTTATGAACATAAAGTAGGTTGAAGAATGGCAACACCTCAATTCGGTTTGCCCATCCGTAGCCCATGTTGTCCATCACCACCAATTTGATGCCAATATCTGCAATAAATACCAGAATTGCTAACCACAGCCAGCGAACTCCAGATTGCTTTAACGTCAGTGCTTTTTCACTCATTACTTTACCTACAAACAGCCCCAGTAAATACTGGGGCTGTTAATTTTAAAAAAAGTTCAGTCGTTCTAGGCAATTACGCGAATTTACGTACTTCACCTTCGCCGTCTACGTTAGACACACAACGACCACAGATCTTCTCGTGACCTTCGATTGTGCCTACGTCTGGCGTGTGGTGCCAACAACGGTCACACTTCTCGCCTTCAGCTGCTGCTACTTCAACAAACAAGCCTTCGATATCTGTCGCTTGTGCTGCATCCGTCTTCTCACCTAGAGGCTTAACTTTCGCCGCAGAGGTTAGTAGAACAAAGCGCAGTTCATCTTCAAGTTTGTTGATCTTCGCCGCTAGTGCGTCATCAGCAAATAGAGTCACTTCAGCTTGTAGTGCACCACCAATGGTTTTCTCTTTACGCGCATCTTCTAGAAGTTTGTTTACCGCACCACGAACCGCTTGGATCTCAGACCAGAATTCGTTGTTCAGCTCTTCACCTTCAGCAAGACCGAATAGACCGTCGAACCACTCACCAGTGAATACGAACTTGTCGCGTTGACCTGGCATTTCGTTCCAGATTTCATCTGCAGTGAACGACATGATTGGCGCCATCCAACGAACTAGCGCTTCTACGATGTAGTAAAGTGCAGTCTGACAGCTACGTTGAGCGTTGCCGCCACGTTTTGCTGTGTACTGACGGTCTTTAATTACGTCTAAGTAGAAAGAGCCCATTTCGATTGAACAGAATTGCATTAGACGCTGAGTTACACCGTGTGTGTTGTACTCTTCGTATGCTTTAACAATCTCTTCTTGTGCTGCTAGTGCACGACCAACCGCCCAGCGATCTAGCGCAACCATCTCTTCAACAGGAACGATGTCTGTTTCAGGGTTGAAGCCGCTCAAGTTAGCTAGGAAGAAACGCGCTGTGTTACGGATACGACGGTACGCATCTGCGCTGCGTTTTAGGATTTCATCAGAAACCGCAACTTCACCAGTGTAGTCTGTAGAAGCAACCCATAGACGAAGAATGTCAGCACCTAGCTTGTTGGTTACGTCTTTTGGCGCAACCACGTTACCGATAGATTTAGACATCTTACGACCCTGACCATCAACCACGAAACCGTGTGTCAGTACTTGTTTGTAAGGTGCTTCGTCTTTCATCGCAATAGATGAAATTAAAGAAGATTGGAACCAACCGCGGTGTTGGTCAGAACCTTCTAGGTATAGGTCTGCACTGTTGCCGTTGTACTCTTCACGAGCATCAACAACAGAGAAGTGAGTGACACCTGAATCGAACCATACGTCTAGCGTATCTAGCACTTTTTCGTATTGGTCAGCGTCAGCACCTAGTAGTTCAGCGGCATCTACATCCCACCATGCTTGGATGCCTTTCTCTTCAACCAGCTTAGCGACTTTCTCGATCAGCTCTAGCGTGTTTGGATGAAGTTCTGCTGTTTCTTTATGAACAAACAGAGCAATTGGCACACCCCAAGTACGTTGACGAGAGATACACCACTCAGGGCGACCTTCGATCATACCTTCGATGCGGCTTTGACCCCACTCAGGCATCCACTCTACATTCTTGATTGACTCTAATGCTTTAGCACGTAGGCCAGCTTGGTCCATAGAAACGAACCATTGAGGTGTAGCACGGAAGATGATTGGGGTCTTATGACGCCAACAGTGTGGGTAGCTGTGCTCGTAAGCGTGGTGGTGTAGTAGTGCACCTTTTTCTTTTAGTACTTCTACTACTGCATCGTTCGCTTTAAATACGTGCTGACCAGCAAATAGCTCTGTATCTGGTAGGTAAACACCGTTTGAGCCAACTGGGTTTGCTACTTCTAGGTTGTACTTGTTACCAACCGCGAAGTCTTCTTGACCGTGACCAGGAGCAGTGTGAACAACACCAGTACCTGAATCAGTCGTAACGTGATCACCAAGGATCGCCGGTACAGTGAAATCGTAGAATGGGTGTTGGAATTGAGAAAGCTCTAGGTCCGCACCTTTAGCAAAGCCAAGGTTGTGGAAGTGCTCGATACCCGCACGGTCCATTACGTCTTTCGCTAGCTCAGCAGCAACGATGATACGCTCAGCGTTGTTGCCTTCTGTTTGGATAAGCACGTACTCTAGATCATCACGTAGACATACTGCGCGGTTTGCAGGCAGTGTCCAAGGTGTTGTTGTCCAGATAACGATAGATACGTCACCGTGACCTTCATGACCTTCTGTCAGTTCAAATTTAGATAGCAGTGCCGCTTCGTCAGCCGCTTTAAAACGAACGTCGATAGATGGCGATACTTTATCTTTGTATTCTACTTCCGCTTCAGCAAGAGCAGAACCACAGTCTGTACACCAGTGAACAGGTTTGAAACCTTTTAGCAGGTGACCATTGCTTGCGATCTTACCAAGAGCACGAATAATGTTCGCTTCAGTTGCGAAATCCATAGTGCGGTATGGCTTGTCCCACTCCCCCATGATACCAAGGCGTTTGAAGCTCTCTTTCTGACCTTCAACCTGACCTGCTGCGTATTCACGACATTTCTCGCGGAATTCCGATGCTGTCACTTTTTGGCCTGGCTTACCTACTTTCTTCTCTACCATTAATTCGATTGGTAGACCGTGGCAGTCCCAGCCTGGGATGTAAGGTGCGTCAAAACCTGAAAGTGTTTTGGATTTAATAATAATGTCTTTAAGAATCTTGTTTAGTGCGTGACCAATATGAATGTCACCATTTGCGTAAGGAGGGCCATCGTGCAATACGAATGACTTTTTGCCTTTCTTAGCTTTACGGATTTCACCGTAAAGATCTTCTTTGTACCAACGCTTAAGCATTTCTGGCTCACGATTGGCCAGGTTGCCGCGCATTGGAAACCCTGTTTCAGGTAAGTTCAGGGTATCTTTATACTCACTCATCGATTCTTAATTCCGTTATATTGGGCGAAAATTAGACATTATGTTGAACGGTGGAATAAACCGCTCAACGCTTAAGCTGACGCAGCCACACCCTTGCTGCTTCAGCATCCAATTCGATTTGTTGTTTAAGTGCTTCAAACGACTCAAACTTTTGCTCATCTCGAAGTTTATGCAAAAGTTCCACTTCTAGTTGCTTGCCATATAAATTGGCATGAAAGTCGAATAAGTGCACTTCTAACTGTTGGCGAACACCATTGACGGTTGGTCTTTGACCAATATTAGCAACACCACCAACTGGCTTATTTCCTAAGCCAAGCGCTTGAACAACATAGACTCCGGAAACCGGAGAAACACAGCGTTTCAAAGGAATATTTGCAGTAGGGAACCCAATGGTTCGACCTAGCTTTCTTCCGTGAGAAACACGACCGCTGATGCTGTAGTTTCTTCCCAGCATCTGTTGCGCGGAATGCAAATCGTCACGCGCCAGCGCTTGACGGATAGCCGTACTGCTGACACGTAATTGTTGTAAACAAAAGCTCTGGGTACTTACGACATCAAAGCCGTATTTTTCCCCTGCTTCCTGCAGCATTGCAAAGTTACCTGTACGGCCTTTGCCAAAGCAGAAATCATCACCAACGACAAGAAACTTAACACCCAAACGCTCGACCAACAAGTCACGGATAAACTCTTCCGCGGTTAAACTTGCAAAATGGCGATTGAAATTGACACACAGTAAGCGGTCAATATCGAGCTTACTCAATTGCACGAACTTATCGCGTAATCGCGTCAACCTTGCAGGTGCCTTGTCTTTGGCAAACAGCTCCATCGGCTGAGGTTCAAAGGTCATCACAACAGAAGGCAAGGATAGCCTGTCCGCTTGCTCAGACACTTGCTGCAATACTTGTTGATGGCCTTTATGGACACCATCGAAATTGCCAATAGTCAGCACACAACCATGATGTCGCGGGTTGATATTGTGAATGCCTCTAATCAGTTCCATTGGATACTGCTTTCTGCCTCTGTTTTACTTTACACTGTGTGAAACTGACGGATTATATACTAATCACCCTCAGTCTGTCCCAGCTTTTAGGTCTTTTAAACGCGCACCAGTTAAAAATAGAACCACTAGGTAAACTACGGCTCCTAAACCGATCAACATCCCTAGCACCGCGCTTCGGTGAGCAAAGCTCCAGCCCAGCCATACTGACATATCTTCCAGTTGCCATAAGATTGCCGCCACCATCGCCGCGCCAGCAATAGCTAAACGTATAATAAAGAAGACGGTTCGCTTAGTGATTTGGTATACCTCTGCGATGTGCAGGCCACGATACAGCAGTGCCATATTCACAAATGCCGATAGTGCCGTCGCGATAGCCAAGCCAACGTAGCCATAGAAGTACGCAAAAATTGCATTAAATACCATGTTGGTCACCATCGCAATGATGCCGTATTTCACTGGCGTTTTAGTGTCTTGACGCGAGTAATAACCCGGAGCGAGCACTTTAATCAGCATAAAGTTCAACAAGCCTGAAGCGTAAGCAAAGAGTGACAATGATGCTTGATGTACGTCTTGTGGCGAAAACTCACCTCGCATGAATAACACCATCAACATAGGTTTTGCCAGTACCATCAAACCAAGCATTGCAGGAAGGCCAAGTAAGATCACCATGCGCACCCCCCAGTCCATGGTTTGTGCGAATCCTTCATTTTGTGCGTCAACATGTTTGCGTGATAATGCTGGTAAAATCACCGTTGCAATAGCAATACCAAACAGACCTAACGGGAATTCCAACAAGCGATCTGAATAGTACAACCAACTGATCGAACCGGTTTGCAGAAAGCTGGCAATAAAAGTATCAAACAACAAGTTGATTTGGCTTACCGACACACCGAACAAAGCAGGAATCATTAAGGTTCGGATCTTCACCACGCCCGGATCGCGCCAGCCCCATTTTGGCTTAACCATAACCCCCGCTTTAATAAGGAAAGGGATTTGAAATAAGAACTGAACCAAACCACCAAGGAAAACACCGATGGCAAGACCAATCTCTGGCTGTGACATCTGCGGCGAGATAAACCATGCTGCCAAAATGATCATTACGTTGAGGAAGACGGGAGTAAACGAAGAAACCGCAAACTTACCTAGTGTATTAAGAATGGCTCCCGATAGGGCAACAAAAGTGATGAACCATAAATAAGGAAAGGTAATCTTGAGCATCACGCTAGCAAGTTCGAACTTCTCAGCCGCGGGACCACCATGCATCCAGTCTAGGAACCAACCAAAACCAAACAGTGCAGTCACCACTCCGGAACCTAGAACACCTAAGATGGTAACAATTGAGACTATCACCCCTAATGTACCCGCCGCACGAGCAATGAGCTCCCGAGTTTTATCCATGTCGCCTTGAGCATGGCTTTCCGTTAAAACAGGTACAAACGCTTGGGAAAAAGCACCTTCAGCAAACAAACGTCGTAAAAAATTAGGAATTTTATTGGCGAAGAAAAAGACGTCTGCGCTTGCTCCTGCCCCCATTAAATTTGCCACTACAACATCACGAACTAGGCCAAGAACGCGGGAAATAAATGTCATAGCACTGACGATCATGCCAGACTTGAGTAGTCGTTTACTCACTGTAACCTCGGAATATCACCATAAGACAGCTAACTCTATACTGTTTCTCTGACAGGTGCTGTAAATAGACGTCAAAAATCTATCCGCGGGTTGTAAGGAATAAGTGTGCCTTTCGCGGATAATTATTAGCATTGGTATAAAAATGCTGTTAGAATCCCCGCCATCTTAACCGCGATAACCTCTCTTACCAAAATTTGTTTTGGCTTAGATCGGTTTTTGCACAAATCATTTGACATTTAAGCGCAAATGAGGGATATTCCTCGCCCTTAAATTGTCACAGAACTAAGTTTTTGGGAGTTAGACCCTTGGCAAATAGTAAATCTGCTAAGAAGCGCGCTATCCAAGCTGAGAAACGTCGTCAGCACAATGCTAGCCGTCGCTCAATGATGCGTACTTACATGAAGAAAACTGTTGCTGCTATCGAAGCAGGCGACAAAGAAGCTGCAACTGCTGCATTCGCTGTAGTTACACCTATCCTAGACCGCATGGCAACTAAAGGCCTTATTCACAAGAATAAAGCAGCTCGCCATAAGTCTCGTTTCGCTGCACAAATCAAAGCTCTTTAATAGAGTCCTGATTTTACAGTGAAGAAAAAACCGACCTTGTGTCGGTTTTTTTATATCTAAAAAATTTTCTTAATAAAAAAAGCTGGCAATGCCAGCTTTTCTTTTTCTGAATGTCCCATTTAAAGACATCAGCTTATTCATTACCCATATAACGCTCATACTAGAAAGCACTAATAAAACACTTGAGAACAAAGCAAATTGGTCGATGAGTAGTACCCTATCATCAAAAGTTTAACGCCACTCTCAAATATTCCAACAAGTTAGATTCACACTCTAAGATGAGCAGTATATTAGGACTATTTAATTAATGTTGAGCACTCTCAGCACAATAAAGACTATGCAGTGTTTTTATTAACGCTTTCACTTCATCACTCTTTAATGTGTAGTACACCGTCTGTGCTTCTTTCCTTGTCGTGACTAACTCATCACGGCGAAGCCAAGCAAGATGCTGAGATAATGCCGACTGGCTTAGCTCTAACTTTGCACACAGCTCTCCCACGGACAGCTCTTGGTTATGCAGCATACAAAGGATTTGTAGGCGTCTCTCGTTTGCCATCGCTTTGAGCAACACGACGGCTTTTGCGGAGTTCTGCTCCATTTCTTGTAGATTCATGTGTTGGACCTCTAGCTACAACTTACTTATTCCAACCCTGGCCAGCTTGTTGTGTTGCACTGATTTATATATCTAAGAAAATCAAGATACACTTCCAGAGTCTTCATTATTAGAACCTCTAATTTAGTTGTTAGTGATACACCAATATTATCCACCAAGGATTTTAATTGGTGCGCCATCAATAATTAATAGTTTTGCTCACTAAAACAAGTATCTTGCTTACTTAGATATTATTTAGAATTATATTTTTATTGATAGTAATCTATTTATTTACGCAACGATACGGGTTTACTCAAACATTTGACTGAAATCAGCATCACAAACATTTTTTACCGCGGGGTGTTGGATCATTCGTTCCGCAAAAATCACGTAGTACTCTTCTTTTAGCCCATCGACATGGCCAATTAGCTGTAAATTTCGGTCGTCTTCAATCTCCGACATGTATACGGTCGGTGCCAAGAAAATCACATCGTCGTGGTACCGAGCAAAAGCTTTCATCAACGCAACATCATCAAACTCCCCTAGCACATTGGGTTGAAGGCCTTGACGATCAAACCATTGAATAACTTTACGCCCCATAGCCGTTCGGCTCGCGGGAATCAGAAGTTTTTTTTGTTCCAAGATCTCAGGGAATCGCACATTTTCAATTTCAGAAGAAGCAAAAAAGCTCATGCTACTTTCACCCAACTTTTTGCTATAAAGGCCAGGACTTTGAGTAGAATCAACGGGACAATCCGAAAGGATCATATCTAGCTTGTGCTGAGAAAGGCGTTCAAGTAGCAGTTCGTGGGTCGATTCATAACAGCGTAAATGAATACTGTTATCTTCCGGGACGGTCGTCATCAGTACTTTACTGACCAAGCGTTTAGATAATGCATCGGCTACACCAACTTCAAATAGAATGTTCGAGTGCTGGCTGTAATTGACGATATCTAACATCTCATAGCTCAAACCGAACATCCGGTCGGCGTACTTAAACACAAGCTGACCTAACTCAGTGGGCTCAACTGTACGACCATTGCGCTTGGTTAACTTTCCTTTCATGCGCTCTTCAAGCGCTTTAATCTGTCCTGTCACGGTTTGCGGTGTCAGGAAGAGCGCGTCAGCCGCCTTAGTTACAGAGCCCTGTTTGCACACCATCCAGAAATAATAGAGATGGTTGTAGTTTAGATGTGACATGATCGAGTCCCGAAAAGAAAGTGATACTTTTTATACCAAATGTGACAGAGACAAACAATAAACTCGACAAAACCATACAATACCTTACAAAAGCATAAGTTTTACCGAAAGTATAAAGTCAATACTGTCATAAAAGTTGAACTGAGGCGCATTTTCTCTACAAAAAAAACGCAAAAACCAAACAAAACGAAATCAAAATTTAACCATTAAAATCAACAATTTAAAAATTAATTTTCTTCCTCTTTTACGCCATTATCAAAAAGAACAATAAAAATCTCTCACAGCAAGAAATCTGTAATATTACTGAAATATTTATTCTCTAACATCGCCCGCAGATTCAACTACAGACCGAAAAATGAACTGAAAGGTCAACGGAGAAAATTATGATGAACCAAGCTACTTCAACAGTGGCACCAATTTCGAGCACAGCTCGTTGGTTACGCTGGGCTAACTTGGCATTCA
The DNA here is from genome assembly GCF_033340295.1 of Vibrio sp. 1401. Classification (NCBI taxonomy): domain Bacteria; kingdom Pseudomonadati; phylum Pseudomonadota; class Gammaproteobacteria; order Vibrionales; family Vibrionaceae; genus Vibrio; species Vibrio sp. 1401. Next base: position 144,268 of record NZ_JAWOWF010000005.1, on the reverse strand, counting down.
TGTTATATCTGCTTCTTCTAGCAGTATCTATGGTTGGTAGTGGCTTTAAATGGGCAACTGGCGATCAAGCTAAGGTGCTATTTGAATTTGCCGCACACCCAGTTGCAGGTCTCATGATCGGCTTGGTGGCAACAGCCTTAATTCAGTCTTCAAGTACTGTAACGTCTATTATTGTAGGCTTGGTTGCAGGTGGCTTACCTGTAGAAACCGCTATCCCTATGGTGATGGGTGCTAACATTGGTACCACAGTGACCAATACGCTTGTGTCTCTTGGCCACGTGCGCTGTAAAGAAGAGTTCAAACGTGCATTTGCAAGTGCAACCATTCACGACTTCTTCAACTTGCTTGCTGTCGCTATTTTCCTTCCGTTGGAAATGATGTTCGGCATTTTAGAGAAAGTTTCTCACTGGCTTGTTTCTCCACTGCTTGCTACTGGTGATATGAGCATTAAAGGCTTCAACTTTATTAAACCAATTACAAAGCCAGTCGTAGGCGCAATTAAAGGGCCACTTTCTACCTTCGGTGATACTGTTGGCGGCGTCATGCTTATTGCTTTGGGTATTGCGACTATCTTCGTTGCAATCACAGTGATGGGTAAATTGATGAAGAGCCTAATGGTTGGTCGCGCACGTGAAATTTTGAAAAACGCCATCGGTCGTGGTCCTATTCACGGTATCGTATCAGGCTCAATCGTGACCGTTCTAGTACAATCTTCCTCAACCACGACAAGTTTAATGGTTCCGTTGGTTGGTACTGGCGTGTTGAAAGTACGAGATATCTACCCTTTCACTCTGGGTGCTAACATTGGTACTTGTATTACGGCACTACTAGCAGCGACAGCGGTATCTGGAGAGTTTGCAGTATTCGCACTACAAATCGCTCTAGTCCACTTAGTATTTAACATCATGGCGACGCTGTTTATCTTTGGAATTCCATTCCTACGTGAGATTCCGGTTAAAGGCGCTGAGATGATTTCTGAAATGGCTATTAAGAATAAAGCAGTTGTTGGTGGTTACCTAATGTCAGTATTCGTTATTCTACCAGGTGCAATTCTAGCCCTAACAACGTAACAACAACGACATACCATCGCTTATTGTTTAGGCTCCACATCGTGGAGCCTTTTTTATGATAATTAAACTGTTCAAATCGATTGTCCGGTGATAATTTGAGCCACATCAGCATGCTTATGCTGAGCTATCTCATTTGGAGTCGACAACATGACGCAGCTTAATGACGCTATTTCTGATCAGCTACTCGCAATAGACGAAAACCTAACCCAACTGGTTGCTGATATTGATATCCTCAGTAGCGTGAATCCTCTTAATTATGCTCAAGAAAGAGAACGTTTCATTAAAAACAAATATTCTCAAGAGCCTAATTTTCAATATTCAATTACTAACGTAGATACCCACAGCGCAAAGCGACGCCTATATGAGCTACCTCTAGAAAACATTCAAGACACCCAACTGCAGAGGCTGTACGCGGATGTAATTCAGTCTTATGCAGATAAACTGGATCAAGTGAATACCATAGGTACGCAAGAGTTTCTTTATAACTCCTTACGCTATTATGGGGAACCGAGCGCCAAAGATATTGCCAACGCCCATTTCATATTGCACCTTCCTACAGAAGAAGAAAAAGAACCTCAGCACGATAGCCGTGCAATAGCACGTTTCATGCAAAATTTTGCTCAACGCAATGGGTATGAATGTGAAATACAGGTGTTGGACGGGATGTTAGCAAACGCACTAGTTTCAGGATCTAGAGTCAAAATTAACCACGCGGCGTACATCACCACTGATGAGCTGGAGGCTCTTGCACATCATGAAATGGGAGTACATCTCCTAACTACGCTTAACGGTCGTCAACAACCGCTAAAAGTCCTGAGCTTAGGTTGTCTTGCCAATACCAACACTCAAGAAGGGCTGGCTATATTATGTGAGTATCTGTCAGGACATTTCAGTATCAAGCGCCTAAGAACCTTAGCCTTACGAGTTCTGGCAGTAGAGTCGATGATCAAGGATCGCGATTTCCGCCATACGTTCATGCTATTAAAAGAACAGTATAAAGCTTCTGATCTTCAAGCATTTACAACGACTGCCCGAGTCTATCGAGGTGGAGGTTTAACGAAGGATTACTTGTATCTTAGAGGATTCCGAGAGGTGCTCAATGCCTATGATAAATTGGGCGATGACTTTTCACTATTGTTGTGCGGGAAAACAGAGCTGAAGTACTTTGAGCTTATCCGTTCATTAGTGAGTAAAGAAATATTCACTCAACCTAAGTTTATTAGCCCGGCACTGTCCACACCGATGCAGACCAACCCAATTCACCGTTATATTGTCAGTGCACTAAAATAATACCTTCTAAGTACAAAAAAGAAAAAAGCTCCATTCGGAGCTTTTTCTATATCTTGAAGAACGATACTCGTTACACTGAGAATGGGTAACGAATAGGATCGTGATGCTCGTACCCTTCAACCCAAAAGTCATCCAGTGTTACCCAAGTTTCCAAATCTTCTAGAGATTTAATCTCTGGGTTGATATGGAACGTCGGCGCTTTTAATGGCTCACGCTTCAACTGAACATCGCGCATCAGTTCAAGCTGGTCTTCATAAATGTGAGCATTCACAATCTTATGAAATGCCTGACCAGGTTTCTTGCCCGTAATTTGCGCCATAATCGCCAAGAATACGTAAACTTGAACCATATTGAAGTTTAAGCCAAGCGGTACATCACACGAACGCTGAGTACTATTCAGGTAAAGCGTATCATCCAGCAATGAAAAATGGTGACTGTACATACAAGGACGCAAGCACCCCATGTGGAACTCACCCGGATTGTAGAAGTTCAGGATTTCACCGCGATCATCAACACCACGCGTTAAGTCATCCACTATCTTACGTAGCTGGTCAACATGACCACCATCAGGTTTCGCCCAGGCGCGCCCTTGAACCCCATAGACACGGCCCATGTCGTCTTCGCCTTTACGGTATGGGTTATTCAACCAGGCATCATTTAGGTTGGCATTGGCATCCCAGGTTTTCGTGCCCAGCTTACGAAAATCTTCCGCATTATCGTAACCACGAATATACCCTAATAGCTCTGCAACGGCCGCTTTCCAAAAACTTTTACGTGTGGTGACCAACGGAAATTGATTGTTCGCAACATCGTAGGTTAAATCCGCGTTGATTACGGTCAGGCAGCGCTTGCCTGTACGCTCATTTTCAACCCAAACACCTTGGTCAACGATGCGTTGACACAAATCTAAATACTGTTTCACACCAATACCTTACTTCGTCTTTTGTGGTAATTCGTCTTTGTAATGACCACGTTTGTATGCCCAAACCATCATGAGGACACCGATAACCACCATTGGCAGGGATAAAATCTGTCCCATGGAAATAAAGCCACCGAATAAACCCAAATGAGCGTCTGGTTCGCGCACGTACTCAACTAAGAAGCGGAATGTACCATATCCAGCTAAAAATAGCCCTGAAACAGAACCTAGAGGACGAGGTTTCTTGATGAACCAATTCAAGATGAAGAAAAGTACGATACCTTCAAGCGCCATTTCATAAAGCTGCGATGGATGACGTGGCAGTGGACCGCCATTTGGGAAAACGATCGCCCAAGGCACATCCGTTACTCGGCCCCACAACTCGCTGTTCATGAAGTTACCTAAACGCCCCATACCCAAACCAAATGGCACAAGCGGCGCGATAAAGTCAGCAACACCGAAGAAAGTTCGCCCGTTTTTGTGTGCATACCAGAACATCGCAGTAATCACACCCAGTAAGCCCCCGTGGAAAGACATACCACCGGTCCACACTTTAAATAGATACAAAGGGTCAGCCAGGAAGAGCTCAAAATTGTAGAAAAGCACGTAGCCTACACGGCCACCAATCACCACGCCAAGGAAGCCTGCGAACAACAAATCAGAAACCTGCTCTCGTGTCCAACCACTTCCAGGCTTATCCGCACGTCGGTTCGCTAACCATAGAGCAAACATAAAGCCCACAAGGTACATCAAACCGTACCAACGAACCGAAACAGGACCAATAGAGATTAAAACCGGATCAATATTGGGAAATTCAATATATCCCTGAGACATAAATCATTCTCTTCTTATCACAACAAAATAAATATACCCAAGTAACCTCTAGATGCTTGGTTCAGCGAGAATGACTTGGGTACAAACTTAGAGCAGCATGGTCGCTGCAACAAACATTAAGAACACCGCGAATATCTTTTTTAATACCGCAGTTGGAAGGTTAGTTGCCAGCTTCGCACCCACTTTTGTTGTGAGCATCGAGGCCATAGCAATCGCTAATAAAGCGGGAAGATAAACATAACCAATACTGTATGAAGGTAAGCCTTCCACTTTATAGCCATGTAAGATGAAGCCGATCATACCAGAAATAGCAATCACGCAACCACAAACGGAGGATGAGCCCACCGCTTTACGCATCTCTATCCCATGTTTATTTAAAAATGGTACCGACAGTGAGCCACCACCAATACCAGCAAGGCTTGATACGACACCAATTCCCGTGCCGTAAACTACAGTCACAGGGCTGCTCGGCATAGGTTTACTGCTCGTAACTTTAATGGAACGAAACATTTGTACTGACAGGCAAAGAACAATGACACCAAACACTTTCGGCAAATAGTGTGTAGGGATCCACTCAGCAATATTGGCACCAACAAAGCCACCAATGACCACACCAGGCATCAACCATTTTACGACAAACATATCGACATTGCCGAGCTTAAGGTGATTCATCGCCGATGAGCCAGACGTGACAATAATACTCGCTAACGAAGTGGCTAAGGCCATGTGCATACTCATTTCTGGAGAGATCCCAGCAAGAGGAAGCAAATACAACAAGGCAGGAACAACAATCAAACCACCACCGATACCGAGTAACCCCGCCATCACACCCACAAAAGCGCCTAGCGCCAACAATAACAAAAATAAAGAGACGGTCACGATTTCCTACTTTTTACCTGCACGGATAAAGCCCGCAAAGCCCTGTTGAATGAAGAAGTCATGCATCATTTGATGAATGTCCTCCCCATAGGACTTTGTCATTGCTTGCTCCGCTAATTTTTCTAATTCTTCTTGTTGACTATGACGAATCAAATATTTCACCTTAGCCACGTTGGAGGTGTTCATACTCAAACTGGTATACCCTAACCCAAGTAAGAGAAGAGCGCCAAATGGATCACCCGCTAGCTCACCACAAATACACACGGGCACCTGATATTTATCACACACCTCATGGATTTGCTTAAGCGCTAACAGTACCGCAGGATGCATAGATTCATAGACATCCGCTACGCGCGAATTGTTCCTATCTACCGCTAATAAATACTGAGTTAAATCGTTTGTCCCGACAGAAACAAAATCAACACGGTGAGCAATCGTTGGCAACAGATACACCATCGATGGTACTTCAATCATGACCCCAATTTGTGGGAATTGAATTCTATCATCAAGCAAAACGGCTTCGCTGTGAGCTTGATTAATCAAGCTAATGGCATCGTCTAGCTCTTTTACCCCTGACACCATTGGCAATAAGATACTTAAGTTTCCGCTTTCTGCACTCGCTCTTAACATTGCACGCAGCTGGATCAAGAAAATGTCTGGATGATCCAATGTAAAACGAATGCCACGCCAGCCTAGAAACGGATTATCTTCTTCGATGGGCAAATACGGCAAAGGTTTGTCACCACCAATATCCAAAGTACGCATCACTACTCGTTGATTCGGATAGCTGTTAAGTATTGCTTGGTATTGATGATACTGCTCATCTTCCGAAGGAAAGTGATGCTGAAGTAAAAATGCAATCTCAGTTCGGTACAACCCAACACCATCAACACCTGTGTTGATGGCAATATTACTGTCTGCACTGAGTCCCGCATTCAGCATAATTTCGATATGGTGATTATCTTGCGTAACCGCAGGGAGTGCGAGGTCCTTGTTTACCATGGCAAACAGTTCAGACTCTTCGCTTACTAAGCTGCGATACTCTCGCAACAACTGGCGGTTTGGCTCTAAGAAGATCTCACCCGTATAGCCGTCGACTATCCCGAGTTTGCCATTCACCACATCCGGATTAATGTTGGCGCCCATGACTGCAGGGACCCCAAGAGCTCGAGATAAAATGGCAGCGTGAGAGTTAGCGCCTCCCTCTAATGATACGACAGCTAACAAAAACTCTTTAGGTACAGAAGCGAGCAAGGTGGCAGTGAGTTCATTCGCCACCAAAATAATGGGACGATCAATTGCAGAATTTTCTTGCTCGCTGTTGTGTAGAAAATAGAGCAGCCTTTGCCCTAACTCTCGGATATCTTGCGCTCTTTCACGCATGTATACATCCGACATTCTGGCAAATCGATTCGAGTATGACTCTACAACTTGGCGTAACGCCCAGTCTGCCCTATCTCCTTTTTCAATCTGCTTCTTCAAATCACCGCGAAGCATCGGATCATTCAGTAAGTGAGTAAACAGATCGAAGATCGCAAGCGCATCTTTGTTGATTTCACTGTCCAGCTTTTTCCGCATACGGCGAAAGTCATTTAACGCTCGCTCTATGGCCACCAGTAATGTCTCGTGCTCGCGTTCCTTATCTAACGTGGACGAAGGGAAAACATCCGATAAACTCGGCTGGGTATTGTCGAACCAAAACTCTCCAATCGCGACACCAGTAGACGCAGGCAAACCTTTTAATACCGTGGGTTTAGATGCTAACTGCCAATGCCCAAGACTCTGCGCATGTGCAATGAGCACCGCTAACTGAGCGGATAAAGTAACAAGAAACGATTCTTCCATTTCACTAAACAAGCGCGGTGTTTTTTGTTGGATCACCAACACACCTAAAACTTGTTTACGATGAATGATTGGAGTAGCTAAAAAAGAGTGGTAAATCTGTTCGCCGAGTTGAGGAAAGAATTTGAACTCGGGGTGTTTTGAGGCTTCGGCAAGGTTAAGGGGTTCAGCGCTTCGTTTTACCAACCCAACCAAGCCTTCATTGAAGTTGATATGAATACTATCACCTTCAAAAATAAGGCCTTGAGTTGCCATTAACTCAAGGCGCTGCATTTCTTCATTAGCAAGATAGATAGTACAGCACTCAGTACTAAGGGCAGCACAAGTCTCTTTCACCAATATATCGAGTGCCAGATGCACATCATCGACCCTGGAGACTTTCTCAACTATTTCCCTTAGCTGACTGAGCATGATTATCCTCTACGTTGCTTTTTTCTTTTCCCTTTCGCTTTTCTCTCTCGAAAAGGCATGGCTAAGGATGCAAATTCTTTCATCGCTCGTCGATAAACATCTCGCTTGAAAGAAACAACTTGCCTAACTGGATACCAGTAACTTACCCAGCGCCAACCATCAAATTCAGGGGATTTTCCGCGTTGCATATTAATGCGAGACTCATCGCATTCTAATCTCAGCAGAAACCATTTCTGTTTTTGGCCGATACAAACAGGCTTGGAGTCCCAACGCACCAATCGCTTTGGTAGCTTATATCTTAACCAATGACGACTTGTTGCAATGATCTTAACGTCTTTTTTCGTTAAACCGACTTCTTCGTATAACTCCCTGAACATGGCTTGTTCAGGGGTTTCACCTTCGTCAATCCCACCTTGTGGAAATTGCCATGAGTGTTGCCCGTATCGTTTAGCCCAGAAGACCTGACCATGGTTATTACATATCACAATACCAACATTAAGTCGGTAACCATCGCCATCTATCACTGGCTAACCTCTATGAATAAATTTTTTATTACCGTGATTTTTCCACATATCCCCATTACTAGCAAACTTACTGATGTGATATGAGCAAGATTTATTACCTTTTCAGCATTTTTGGATATCTTTTAATCAAACCATACCTTATCAACACAAGAGTGAGACATTGCCCACATTTATTCACCTTTTCTGTGAATAACTTTGTGAAGAATTCAATTCAAATGAGTAATTCAGTTCAATCCCATCAAATGAAAAACAAATGAATAAACAAAAAAAACAAACATAATACATTGATAAAAAAGTATTTATTTTTAAAAACAACGATAATTCGATCTTCAATTTCTTGATGATCTTTTCACCAAACTCAGATCGGTCAAAGATCCACCAACAGGCTATTTATCCACACTTACCTGCTATTCGTTTAGATGATTACAACAAAATCAACCCCAAAAATGCATTTTAACCCCTGTTTATTCATACAGACCTCGTCAGGATCTTATCTATATCTCCTCCACCTGTGGATAAGTTATGAATTGATCGTTCTTACACCGCCTCGGTGAAATCTTAAACAGTAGATTTGGTCGGAGTTTGATAAACTATATTTTTTGTAATACCACCTTGTAACTATGAAACCAGAACCACAAACAGAAGCAGAGCTATTGGAACGAGCGCATGATATGGCAGGACTCAGTTTTGCTGAGTTGGCCGCCGAGGCGAATATGATTGTTCCTGAAAACTTAAAACGTGATAAAGGTTGGGTGGGTCAATTACTCGAATGGCACTTGGGCGCTCCAGCTGGCAGTAAACCTCAACAAGATTTCGCAAAACTAGGGATCGAGTTGAAAAGTATTCCGATCAGTTACTCTGGCAAACCTTTAGAAACAACCTTTGTTTCTGTGGCCCCCCTCACTGGTGTTCATGGTCTTACATGGGAAACAAGTCATGTTCGAAACAAGCTATCTCGTGTGCTTTGGGTACCCGTAGAAGGAGAACGAGAAATCCCACTCGCTGAAAGACGTGTGGGCAGTCCACTCATTTGGTCACCAGATGAAGAAGAAGAACGGATTTTGCGAAATGACTGGGAAGAGTTAATGGAGATGATCGTCTTGGGAAGATTTGATCAAATTTCCGCCAGACACGGAGAAGCGCTGCATCTTCGCCCTAAAGCCGCAAATGCAAAAGCGCTCACCGAAGCATATAACTCAAATGGTAAGCCGATGAAAACTCTGCCCCGAGGCTTTTACCTTAGAACACAGTTTACTGAACAGATCTTACTCAAGCACTACATTAACACTCAACCAGAATAAAACTATATCAGCTATTTAGTGCGTCACGAGCGATAACTCAATATCGCAGTATGAGGCTGCCTCTTCAGTGCCACATTCGTCATACGCATTGCGCAGCCTTAAATACGCTTTATCGACCCCTAACCTCAATAGTTCTTCTTTTACTAAGTCTAGAGAGCCAAAATGTATCGGGTCTTCACCGTCTTTAATCGGCTCAAGTTGATGCTTGTACTCCACAGCTAAAAGATAGTCAGAGACATCAGAACACCCAATCACAAATACTTTGGGAGTTTTATAAGTATCTTTATGTGGACCATGTAGCCACATGTCCAATTGATGCTTCTGCATAACATACCTCCTTCACACGATCATTTAAGTGTAGTTAGGCTAACTGTAGCTTTCGAGTTTGCTCATCCTTTATACGTAAATCATTTGCGATTGCGGCTACAAATCCCCTATATTGGAGTCACTTATTTAGTCGGTAACTCTTCAAGGACGTGATATGCAATACACAAAACTACCGCACTCATCACTTGAGATCAGTAAAATCTGCCTCGGCACTATGACGTTTGGCGAGCAAAACACAGAAAAGGACGCCTTTGAACAGCTCGACTTTGCCCTCGATCATGGGGTGAACTTCATCGATACCGCAGAGATGTACCCTGTACCGCCAAACTCGGAAACACAAGGGCTCACCGAGCAATACATCGGTAATTGGTTAGCAAAAAGCGGCAAAAGAGAGAAAGTAGTACTGGCAACAAAAGTGGCAGGCCCTCGCAATGTTCCTCACATTAGAGACAACATGAGCCTTAATCGTCGCCACATCCATACAGCAATTGATGACAGCCTTAATCGTCTACAAACCGATTATGTCGATTTGTACCAACTACATTGGCCGCAGCGTCAAACCAACTGCTTTGGTCAACTCAACTACCCATACCCTGACAAACAAGAAGAAGTCACGTTAATTGAAACGTTGGAAGCGCTTACTGAATTAGTGAATGCAGGTAAAGTGCGCTATATCGGCGTATCCAACGAGACGCCGTGGGGTGTGATGTCGCTATTGCGTTTGGCAGAAAAACACGATTTGCCAAGAATTGTCTCCATTCAAAACCCATATAACTTATTGAACCGCAGCTTCGAAGTTGGCTTGTCTGAAATCAGCCATTACGAAGGCGTTCAGTTACTTGCCTACTCTCCTTTGGCATTTGGCTGCCTGAGTGGTAAATACCTAAACGGGGCAAAACCTGAAGGCGCTCGATGCACTAAGTGGGAGCGTTTTGCGCGCTACTTCACTCCGCAAGGTGTTAAAGCGACCGAAGCTTACGTCAATTTAGCTCAAGAGCATGGTCTAAACCCTGCACAAATGGCGCTCGCGTTTGTCAATCAGCGTCCATTTGTTGCTTCTAACATTATCGGTGCAACAAACCTAGACCAATTAAAAGCCAATATCGACAGTATTGATTTGCAACTTAGCGACGAACTACTTACTGAAATTCAAGCAATAGGTACAACTTACTCGAATCCTTGCCCTTAACGGTACCCCCCTCAAACGAAAACAGCTGACCTTCAAGATCAGCTGTTTATCCAATGAAGTCATACTTCATATAAAAAGTTAAGCGTGTTGAATGACTCGTTAGCAACTCAGTCAGTCCAACACGCTAACGATTACGTCATTATTCGCGACGTTAAAACTCGACGAAGATGACGAACTCGACGTTCAACTTTTACTGCATCCGGAACATTGGCACGTGTAGAACGACCATCGCGATCTAAACCAATATCCCTCAATAGATGAACATTCGTCCATGGAATATCATGAGCAGTTCGGCGTATGGTACGCTGCCATTGCTTTTCTTCGCGTTTAAGGTCTGCTTTCAATAGCAAAGTGGCCAATTGTAAGTAAATAGAGTGACGCATAATATTTTCTCCGATTATCGATGTATTCGACTGGGAAAAATAGTGCGTAAAATGAACAGAAATATTCTGTTGATACTAAGCCGCTACTTTCCCGCAGCCTAGTAATAAATATGATAGGTTACGGATTAATTTTTATCTTGTGAGCCAGTGGTATTGGTATCATCCGATTTAAGGGTTATCGGAGCGATAGGCATACGATCAGCGCAAGCAGTGGTGTTAACAACGTAATGTTTCATCTTGCGCCTCCTAGCTAAAAATTAATCCGTTTATGAAAGGTATAACTCATTGAGTTACGGTTAAATTGTAAGCTTTGATGAATATATATCAAACATTTTTTGCCTTTTTGATTAAAAACAAATCAATACACCGCAATTTAGTTTCATATACTTTTATGTATAACATATTCACCTGAGGAATATATAAATTTGCGGATTTTATAAATCAAACCAAACAAAAATAAAAAGAGCGGCTCTGTGGCCACTCTCTTTTATTGTATTTATTCGCCTATTTAACACAGGGAAAGGCCAACTACATGGCTTGTTCGGAAATCAAGTTATGTTTATTAAGTAGTCGATACATGGTTGCACGCGAAACTCCGAGCTCTTTCGCCGCATTTGAAACTTGACCAGAATGAGATTCCAAAACAACCAGCAACGCATCACGTTCACTCTTCTCTCGGATTGATTTCAAGCTGCGCTTTGAGTCATTACGTTGAGGTAAATCTAAGTGATGCTCTTCAATCATTACGCTGTCGGACATTAATACCGCTCGCTTCACTTGGTTCATCAGCTCACGCACATTTCCAGGCCAGAAATAACGTGTCAGTGCCTTGAATGCATCCTCAGAAAAGCTTTTTGCTTGCGAGTTGTACTCTTTTGAGAACTCTTGTAAGTAGAAACGAGCCAGCAATGCGATGTCACTCGCACGTTCTTTCAAGCTAGGGACATTGATGCGCAGAACGTTGATGTAATGGTAAAGCTCTTCATTGAAGTCACCGTCAATCAAAGCTTTTTCAACATCCGACGAGTTAGCAGCAAGAATACGCACGTTAACCGCTTTTACGCCATCTTTAGTATCAATGGTGCCTTCTTGCAAGAATCTCAGCAGATTCATTTGCTGCTCTTTTGAAATGGTAAGAATGTCATTAAACAACACGGTGCCACCATCTGCTTGTTCAAGCAGGCATGCTTCCATATCTTCATCGGCGTTAATACCAAATACTTCAGCTTGGAAACGTTGTTCATTGAGTGCGCGACAGTTAATTGCCATAAACGGTTTATGAGAGCGTGAAGAGACTTTATGGATGGCCCTAGCAACCGCCTCTTTACCAGTCCCACTTTCCCCAGAAATCAGAATGCTGACATCCGTTGGACCAATGCGCTTCACTTGATCGCGTAAACGTTTCATCGGGATAGATTCACCGATCAAACCCATATCTAAACTGCTACCAAAACTAGGCCAAACTTTTTTCTCCAACTTAAGCATGCCAAGCTGGTGACCTATTGTGCTTAATAACTGTGCATCTGGGATCGGCGCTGTGAAAAAATCGATACAAAAGTTAACAATGAACTGGCATATGGTGTCAGTGCCAAGCTGAGATTCACGAATAAACGCTAACCAACGTACGTGTTTGTGAGAGCTGACTAAGTTCGCCAAGCCATTCAAGCTGAACTCGTCATGGCTGAGATCAACAATACCGATACATGGACCAATATCTTCTAACAGCGTATTAGCTTTGCGTAAATCACCTACTTGGTGACACTTCCAGCCCACTTGCTCCAGTACCGATAACCAAGGCTCATAAGTACCGCCAACTACCACAAGCGATCCCGGGATGGAATCCATCTTAAACTGCCCAGCCATTCTCTAACCCTTTTTCATTGTTAATAGAAATTTTGTGCCACAAACTTATCTTTGCGAGCGGGTAACATTATCGAGACTCCGCCCCCTCACGTCTGTCTCAGTATTAAGACTATGCAATAGATTGAGATTTGGCGAATGTTTATTTGCATATCCCATTAAAAAGCAAATGCAACAACTTGAATTAACTTAACTAAAAGGCAAAAAAAACCACCCGAAGGTGGTTTTTTACTCATCCTATCGAATTACGCTTGCGGACGCATTGCAGGGAATAGGATCACGTCACGGATAGTGTGCGTGTTAGTCAGTAGCATAACCAAACGGTCGATACCGATACCTTGGCCTGCTGTTGGCGGTAGGCCGTGCTCTAGAGCAGTGATGTAGTCTGCATCGTAGAACATTGCTTCGTCGTCACCAGACTCTTTCGCTTCAACCTGTGCTTTAAAGCGTGCATCTTGGTCTTCAGCATCGTTAAGCTCTGAGAAACCGTTCGCTACTTCACGGCCACCGATAAAGAACTCAAAGCGGTCTGTAAAGAACGGGTTATCGTCGCTACGACGAGCTAGTGGAGAAATATCTGCTGGGTAACCAGTGATGAACGTAGGCTGCATTAGCTTAGGTTCTGCTGTTTCACCAAAGATCTCTTCAAGAAGCTGACCACATGTCCAGAAAGGTTCTACTTCAACGTGAACAGATTTCGCGATAGAAACCATTAGATCACGGTTTTGTAGGTCTTCTTCTGTTAGCGCTTGGATTTGCGCGTGGTCTGGGTTGTAGTGCTTGATTGCTTCGAACATGCTCATACGAGTGTAAGTACCACCAAACTCAACCGTTTCATCACCGTAAGGCATTGACGTTGAACCTAGAACTTCTTGCGCCACTGAGCTTAGTAGTTCTTCAGTTAGGTCCATCAGATCTTTGTAGTCTGCGTACGCCATGTAGAATTCCATCATTGTGAATTCTGGGTTGTGGCGTGGAGAAAGGCCTTCGTTACGGAAGTTACGGTTGATTTCGAATACGCGATCAAAACCACCAACAACTAGACGCTTCAGGTATAGCTCTGGCGCGATACGTAGGTACATTGGCATGTCTAGTGCGTTGTGGTGCGTGATAAATGGACGCGCACTCGCACCGCCAGGGATAACGTGCATCATTGGCGTTTCAACTTCCATGAACTGCTTAGAGATCATGAAGTTGCGGATTGCAGACATTACTTTAGAACGTACTACAAACGCTTGACGAGAGTCTTCGTTAACGATCAGGTCAACGTAACGTTGGCGATAACGCATCTCTTGGTCAGTTAGACCGTGGAACTTCTCTGGAAGTGGACGTAGTGCTTTGGTTAGCAACTCGTACTCTTCCATGTTCACGTATAGGTCACCTTTACCAGACTTATGAAGTGCACCTTTAACACCGATGATGTCACCGATATCTAGACCTTGGTATTTTTCTTTAAGTACTTTTTGAACCGCTTTGTCAGCATAAGCTTGGATACGGCCAGAAGTTTCTTGAATTACCAAGAATGGACCACGTTTAGCCATGATACGGCCTGCGATTGCTACTACGTGGTTAAGCTCTTCTAGCTCTTCCTTCGTCTTTTCACCGAACTCTTTCTGAAGGTCGCCCGCTAGTGCGTCACGACGGAAGTCGTTTGGATGGCCGTTCGCTTTGCAGCTCTTTCGGATTGCATCCAGTTTAGCGCGGCGTTCAGCAATCAGCTTATTTTCTTCTAGTACAGTTTCGTTTTGAACAGCATCAGTCATTTTCGATGTATCCTGTTTTTGTCGGTGAAAAGCTTTATAGACCTGATTTCAGGCTAGCTTCAATAAATTTGTCCAGATCGCCATCAAGAACCGCTTGAGTATTACGGTTTTCAATGCCCGTACGGAGGTCCTTAATACGTGAGTCATCCAATACGTAAGAACGGATCTGGCTACCCCAGCCAATGTCAGACTTAGCGTCTTCATTAGCTTGTTTTTCCGCATTTTGCTTTTGCAATTCAAGCTCAAATAGCTTCGCTCGAAGCTGTTTCATTGCCTGATCTTTGTTCTTATGTTGAGAACGGTCATTCTGACACTGAACCACTGTGTTCGTAGGTACGTGCGTAATACGTACCGCAGATTCTGTGGTGTTTACGTGCTGACCACCTGCGCCTGACGCACGGTAAACGTCAATGCGTAGGTCGGAAGGATTAATGTCGATGTCGATGTTTTCATCAATCTCTGGATAGATGAACGCAGAAGCAAATGACGTATGGCGACGACCGCCTGAATCGAACGGAGATTTACGAACAAGACGATGAACGCCCGTTTCAGTGCGTAACCAACCGTACGCATACTCACCAGAGATGCGAACTGTTGCCGACTTAAGACCCGCGACTTCACCTTCAGAGACTTCAATCACTTCAGCTTTGAAGCCCTTCGCTTCTGCCCAACGTAGGTACATACGCAGCAGCATGTTAGTCCAGTCTTGTGCTTCTGTACCACCAGAGCCAGCTTGCAAATCGATGTAACAATCAGAGCTATCGTGGTCGCCAGAGAACATACGACGGAATTCAAGCTTTTCTAGCTTCTCTTCCAACTCAGCAAGTTCTGGTTCAATTTCGTCAAATGTTTCTTGATCTTCTTCTTCTACAGCCAGCTCAAGAAGACCTTCTACATCTTCCACACCTTGCTCTAGTTGATCAATGGTTTCAACAACCGCTTCTAGTGATGCACGCTCTTTACCCAGTGCTTGCGCACGCTCAGGTTCGTTCCATACATCTGGTTGTTCAAGTTCTGCGTTGACTTCTTCTAGACGCTCTTTCTTCGCGTCATAGTCAAAGATACCCCCTCAGGACATTTGTGCGCTGAGACACGTCCTGCAGACGGTTTTTAATTGGATTGATTTCAAACATGTTTACTCAACATTTTAGAATAGAATTTAACCGAGAAATTCTACTGAAAAATGTGACCGAGATACAGGAAAATTTCGGATGAGAAATCAGATTGCGGTGAGAGAGAGCACGGTCATAAAATTTTACACCCACTTCGGGGCAACCGTACTCTATAAGAAAGGTTAATCTAGGTATTACTTAGCTTCGATATGATCGATCATCAATTGCAATGATTGATTACCACGAAATTCATTCACATCCAACTTATACGCGAGACGTACTGTTTTAACCGATGCATCTGGCCATCGGCGTAGATCAACATTGAATGCAATGCCGTCGATCATCATATTGGTAGGGTGACCTTTATAAAGCGGCTCTAACATCAATTTAAGATGCTTCTCACCCACCAGCTTTTGATGCAGTACTTTAAACTCACCATCAAAGATTGGCTCTGGGAAAGCTTGTCCAAAAGGGCCACCCGATCGCAGCTGTTCAGCAACATGCATAGAGAACTCTTCCGGCTTAAGTTCACCATCTGACATGATCACGCCTTTTAGCGCCGCTTCATCGAGCTCCTTTTTTACCACTTCATCAAACAAACGACTGAAACGCTCAAAATCCTGCTCTTTAATCGTTAAGCCTGCTGCCATGGCGTGTCCACCAAACTTGATGATCAAACCCGGGTTTTGCGTGTCGATGAAATCCAACGCATCGCGCATGTGTAGCCCCGGAATAGAACGACACGAGCCTTTAATCGTCCCTTCTCCGCCATCAGCAAATGCAATGACTGGACGGTGAAACTTCTCTTTAATACGCGAAGCCAAAATACCAATCACACCTTGATGCCAATCACGTTGGAACAAGGCTAGGCCATAAGGAAGCTCATTGCCTTCACCAAACTGAAGGCGCTCACAGAAAGCCATCGCTTCTTGCTTCATGCCTTCTTCAATCTCTTTACGTGTTTGGTTCAAGCCATCCAATTCACTTGCCATGCGACGAGCAGCGTGGATGTTGTTACACATCAGCAGTTCAACACCGAAAGACATGTCATCAAGACGACCTGCAGCATTAATACGTGGACCTAAAGCAAAGCCAAAATCGGACGCAACTAAACGACGCGCATCGCGCTTCGCGACCTCAATTAACGCTTGGATGCCGGGACGCGCTTTGCCCGCACGAATACGTTGCAAACCTTGGTGTACAAGAATGCGGTTGTTTTCATCCAATGGAACGACGTCGGCGACGGTACCCAGTGCAACAAGGTCAATCAGTTCCATCAACTTGGGCTCTTGCATCCCCTGTTCTGCAAACCAATTGTGTTTTCGCATATGAACGCATAGTGCCATCATGAGATAAAACGCGACCCCCACACCCGCAAGCGCTTTAGATGGAAAGCTACAGCTCTCAAGGTTTGGGTTCACCATTGCATCCACATCAGGCAACACTTGTCCTGGCAAGTGGTGATCGGTAACAAGCACAGTAATGCCATTTTCTTTTGCGTAACGCACGCCTTCGATTGATGAGACGCCGTTATCCACCGTCATGATCATCTCAGCGCCAAGCTCTAAGGCTTGGTCAACGACTTCTGGACTTAACCCATAACCGTCTTCAAAACGATTTGGCACTAGGTAATCCACATTGTGACTACCAAGCATACGCAGCGCGAGTACTGATAATGCTGAGCTTGTCGCACCATCAGCGTCAAAATCACCGACAACGATGATGCGTTTTTGTTCTTTTATCCCCTGAAACAAAAGATCGACAGCTTGCTCAATCCCCCCGAGTTTTTGATATGAATGCAACCCACGGGCCGACGTTTCTAATTGTGAAAGATCCGTTATCCCACGGTTGATGTAGATACGTTTAAGAATCGGAGGAATGGAATCAGGAAGAAGGGAAAGATCAGGTTCAGGACGTCGTTGAATTTCTATCATGCTTAAAAGAGCCGACAACTTTGCCGACTCTGCTCCTAATGGATTATAGTTGCTTTAAACGTTTCAATAGCTCTGCAGGTGGTAGGTAGCCACCAACCATTTCGCCATTCGGTAAGAAGATTGCTGGCGTACCAGAAATACCCAATTGGCGACCTAGATTGTAATGCGCCTGGATGGTTTCTTTACACTGTTTCAGGTCTTTCGCAGGGTTATCAAATGTACGATTCACTTTCGCGTTGTGCATTGCCGACGCCGGATCTTCAGCACACCAAATCGTTGCCATTTGTTCTGCCACAGGGCCAGTTGCACCTTGGCGAGGGTAAGCCATGTAACGCACTGTAATACCTAGCTCATTATAGCCTTGCATTTGGCTATGCAGACGCACACAGTAACCACATGTGATATCGGTGAATACGGTCACAACGTACTTTTCATCGTCGGCTTTGTATTCGATCATGCTATCGGAGAACTGCGCAATTTTCTCGGCGTTAAGCGGCGCTTGACGCTCTGCTATGACATCTTTGTAACTGCCATCATCATTAATGACATAAAGCGTACCGGCGATAAAATGGCTACCATCATTTGAAGCAAACAGGATCCCGCCATTGGTTTGAATTTCCAATAAGCCAGCGACGTCTGATGGTTGAATATCAACGATAGATAAACCAAGCTTTGAGAACTTAGTTTTTAATGCTGCTTCATCAAAGCCGCTTTGTGCAGCTGGCGCCACTTGTTGCGCAGGAGTCTCCGTTTGAGCCTGACTTTCTTCTGCACCACAAGCGGTAACAAAAAATGGTAAAGTCAGCAGAGTTAGTCGGCGTAATACGCTCATGAAATTCACCTTAATGTAAAATCGTTTTTCCAAGAGGACATGGATGAATCTAACCATTGTTATGCTCTTGGGTGGTGTTGACTGTGGATCTGCTTCAATCGTTCAGTCGCCACGTGAGTATAAATTTGCGTGGTCGATAAGTCACTATGTCCTAAAAGCATCTGTACGACCCTGAGATCTGCGCCATAGTTCAATAAATGCGTGGCAAAGGCATGACGCAGTACGTGCGGCGACAGCTGATCAGTATCAATCCCTGCTATCAAAGCATAGTATTTAATACGGTGCCAAAACGTCTGACGAGTCATCTGTCTTGCGCGTTTACTAGGAAAAACAATATCAGATGATGTATCACCAAGTAACGCAGGGCGCCCTTGTTGAATGAACGTCTCGATCCAATCGACCGCGTTTTCCCCCATAGGAACCAGGCGTTCTTTACCACCTTTACCAGTCACGCGCACCACCCCTTGGCGCAAGCTAACATTTTCCATGGTCAAACTGACGAGCTCTGTCACACGCAACCCTGTCGCGTAGAGTAGCTCTAGCATCGCTTTATCGCGCAATTCTATAGGGTCATTCGGGTCTGGCGCTTCGAGCAACGCGTCCACTTGCTCTTCACTAATATCTTTGGGTAAACGTTGTGGCAGTTTAGGGCTAACCAAGAGCGCACTCGGGTCATCAGCGCGCACCTTCTCACGATGCAGGTATTGAAATAAACGACGAATAGCCGACAACATACGCGCACGGGACGTCTGTTTGTAATCTAAGTCTACAAGGTGGCTTTGATATTCTTGCAAGCCAGACAAACTGATAAAATCAAGACGGTATCGATGTTTTTCCATCCACACGAGCAGCTTCATTAAATCGTTTCGGTAGGAAGCCAACGTGTTCTCTGATAGACCACGCTCCATCCACATCGCATCTAAGAATTGCTCAACAAGCGAAAAATCTTGTTGATTGACAGGCTGTTGTGCCGTCATGAATGCTTCCTTATCTGTTTATATTTACAGTATTTAGATTAAAGCACCTGCCAATCCAATACCATAAAAAATCATCCCACATAGGATATTCGCTGCAATCTTCCTCAATTTATGGTTAGAATCTTCCACAACAGCAACACAAATAACGACGAATATAATGAAAATCGGACTCTTTTACGGCTCAACGACCTGCTACACCGAAATGGCAGCAGAGAAAATTCGTACCCTTATTGGTGAAGACCTTGTCGACATTCACAATGTGAAAGAGACACCGTTATCACTAATGGCGGACTACGACTTATTACTCCTTGGCATCTCAACTTGGGATTTTGGTGAAATTCAAGAAGATTGGAACGCGATTTGGCAAGACATCGCGACCACACCACTGAAAGGCAAAGTTGTAGCGCTGTTTGGTCTGGGTGACCAAGAAGGTTACGGAGAGTGGTATTTAGATGCGATGGGCTTACTTCACGATGAATTGCAAGCCACAGGCGCAACCTTTATCGGTTACTGGCCAAATGAAGGCTACGAATTTGAAGCATCGAAAGCATTGATCGAAGATGGCAGCAAGTTTGTTGGACTTGCGTTAGATGAAGACTCACAGTACGAACTGAGTGATGAACGCATCGAAAAATGGTGTGAACAAGTTCTTGTGGAATTCCACGACACGCTTTAATAGCGCAAACACGTCATCATTAAAAAGTAAAAAGCCCGATGAAGTAATTCATCGGGCTTTTTATTATCTTGATAACGCGAAGTGATTACGCGGTTTCTTGTGCTAGCTCTGGGCGAGGTTTCGCGATGAAGAACATGCACACGATAGCCGCAAATGTTGGAAGCACCCAACCCATGCCGACTTCGAATAATGGCAACATGTTAAACGCAGAAACATCAATACCCGATACTTTTGCCGCATCAACCAACGCAAACAGCAGAGATACAAGCAGTACTGCACGGTAAGCAAAGCGTGGATTCGGCAGTTTGCTGCGCACAAATGTTAGTGCAACCAACGCAATCGCCACAGGGTACAGCGCAAACAATACTGGCACTGACAGAGAAATCAGCTGCGCAAGACCAACGTTTGCAACCAATGCACAAACAGAACCATTAATCAGTACCCATTGCTTGTATGACAGTGGTGTTTTCGAGCTGAAGAAATCTGAACACGCAGAAATCAAGCCAATCGCGGTTGTCAGACACGCTAGCAATACGATGACAGACAGAACGATTTGACCGTATGGACCAAACAACGCTTGAACGTATTGGCTAAGCACTAGGCCACCATTATCAGCACCAGCAGCAACCGTTGCACTCGTCGCACCTAAGTAAAATAGTGAGATGTAAACAAACGCAAGACCAGCAGCAGCAATACAACCTGCATAGATCAGATATTTAGTAGTTGCAGAGCGCTCAGTAATGCCTTTACCGCGCAGTGCATCAACCATCAGCATGCCAAACATCAATGACGCGAACGTATCCATTGTGTTGTAGCCTTCTAAGAAGCCTTTGGTCAGAGGCTGCGTTAGGTATTCACCGTGCGCGCCAATCATATCGCCCTGAGGATCAAGGAAGACAGCGACAGCAAGAATGATCAAACCAACGAACAATGCTGGTGTCAGTACTTTACCGATGAGATCGATCAAACGGCCTTGGAACCATGAGAACATCATTGCTGCGATAAAGAAGATCACTGAGAACGCTGTCAGATGCGTTTGTGACGCCTCAAGGAAGAAAGGTTTCACCGCCATCTCGTAAGCCACTAGGCCAGTACGAGGCGCTGCAAACGCAGGACCAATGATGATGAAAATCAGTGCAGCCATAAGAACTGCCGCTTTTTTCGGAAGATCTTGCGTCAAGTGATCCCAAGAACCACCAGCAACAGCAATAGCAACGATAGTAATAAGAGGTAGACCTACCGCTGTTAGCAAGAAACCAAACATAGCTGGCATTAAGTTTTCACCCGCTAACTGACCCGCTAGAGGTGGAAAGATAATATTGCCCGCACCTAAAAAGAACGCAAATAGCATAAAGCCTACTGCGATAATATCTGTTAGTTTTAACGTCTGCTTCACAGATAACCCTTGTCTTTTAATTAATGAATGTTGTGTATGCTTAGACCACTTTTTGTATACCTAAAGTCAATAAGTACACGTGGTTCAATCTATAAAATTTTCGCCGCATAATGACGAAAGACTCATCATTTGGCAACCTTTAAGAAAAAAACACCATATTAATTTAGTTTTCAAACTTAAAAGCAGTGGATATAACCAGATCCAAATAACAGACCAGTTCTTTATCTCGATCAATTAACAATACAATTTAATAACCAACAAAACAACAATCTATACAATTAATAAACAATAGAGCAATCCACTTAATTATTGAGCAAATATAAAACAATCATGAAGAACAAAAAACTGAAAACTAAAGGCTTCAATTTTAAGCAATTTTGTATTGAGGGCGGCGAGAGTGGTATGCCAGTCAGCACAGATGGGGTAATGCTTGGTGCTTGGATTCAAAGCCCTAACGACGCTAAAATTCTCGATATTGGCACTGGCACTGGCTTGCTTGCCCTGATGTGTGCTCAACGCTTTACAGAAGCTCAAATAACCGCGGTCGATATCGAATTAACAGCCGTTGCTGCCGCGCAAAAAAATATGGCCCAGTCTCCTTGGTCAGATCGTGTAAGTGTGCATCACACCGACATACTGCACTTTACGCCGACACATCCATTCCAACGCATCATTTGTAACCCGCCCTACTTCAACAGCGGCGAGCAATCGAAACACAGTCAACGTGCAACCGCGAGGCACACTGATACGCTAGGCCATAACGCATTGCTACAGCGTTGCTATCATTTGCTTGATGACGAAGGGAGAGCTAGTTTTGTGTTGCCAATCACCGAAGGCGAGCAGTTCATTGAGCTAGCATTAAACCAAAGTTGGTATCTATCGCGGATCTGTCGTGTGCAACCATCAGAAAAGAAACCAGTACACCGACTGTTATTTGAACTGTCAAAACGACCTTGCGATTTGCAGACGTCACATTTAATTATCCGTTCAAATGACGGCTATAGTGATGATTTCATACAGTTAACTCGCGAGTTTTATCTTAAGATGTGAAATAACATGTGATCCTTATCACCAATCACTTTATAATGTGCGACCTTTTTGTATTCTATGCTGTTGTGGCGAACCATTAACCAAGCTTTGCTTGTGGAGAACTCATTGTGATCAGAACCTTTGCTGAACTTGATCTAGACCAAAACCTACTTGAAGCCATTGAAGAGATGGGTTACGAACGCCCAACAAAAATTCAGGCAGAAGCGATTCCACAAGCGTTGGACGGTCGTGACATTCTAGCGTCAGCGCCAACAGGAACTGGTAAAACGGCCGCCTTCGTCCTGCCAGCATTGCAATACTTGCAAGACTTCCCTCGTCGTAAGCCTGGGCCTGCGCGTATTTTGATCCTAACGCCTACTCGCGAACTGGCGATGCAAATTGCCGATCAAGCACGTGCTTTGGCAAAAAATACCAAACTCAACATTTTCACCATCACTGGTGGTGTTCAGTACCAAGAGCACGCCGACATCCTTGCAACAACACAAGACATTGTGGTTGCGACACCTGGCCGTTTAAAAGAATACATTGATGCAGAACGCTTTGATTGTCGTGCAATCGAATGGTTAATCCTTGATGAAGCAGACCGTATGCTAGATATGGGTTTTGCTCCTACTGTCGATCGCCTATCTAACGAATGTCGCTGGCGTAAGCAAACCCTTCTGTTCTCAGCAACGTTAGAAGGGAAAGGCGTAGAAGGCTTTACCGCTGATCTGTTGAATGACCCAGCAGAGATTGATGCAAAATCGCCGCTGCGTGAGCGTAAGAAAATTGCTCAGTGGTACCACCGAGCTGATGATGCTGAACACAAACTGGAATTACTAAAACACATTATTACTCAGCAAGCTGAGCGCACTATCGTCTTTTTAAAGACTCGTGAGCGTTTGGCTGAGCTACGAGCGCAGCTTGAAAGTGCACAGATTCCATGTTCTTGGATTCAAGGTGAAATGCCGCAAGATCGTCGTAACAATGCGATTTCTCGCTTCCGCGATGGAACTGTGAACGTGCTGCTCGCGACGGACGTTGCTGCGCGTGGTATCGATCTTCCGGATGTATCACACGTTATCAACTACGACATGCCGCGCACGGCTGATGTTTACCTTCACCGTATCGGCCGTACGGCTCGCGCAGGTAAGAAAGGTAACGCTATCTCAATCGTAGAAGCACACGACCAACCAATGATGGATCGCGTTGCACGTTATGTGAAAGAAGACATCAAAGAGCGTTTCGTGAAAGAGATGCGTCCTAAACACAAAAAGCCTGTGTTTAAGAAGAAAAAGAAAAAAGACGACAAGAAAAAAGTAGCGAAAAAGAAAACCGCTAAGAAGAAGTAATCTTGTTGGGGCCAAGTAGCTCAAGCTAGAAAATAACAAAGGGTTGGCAATGCCAACCCTTTTTCGTTTGTGCTGATAGAGATTAACGTAGACTACGTCTCAATCAGCTTTATTTTTGCTCTTCGCGTTTAAATACTAACTCTGTTGGCGTCGATTCATCTTCCACAAAGTAGTAACCCACCGTATCAAACTTAGTCAGGTCTGCAACGCTCTCAACACGGTTTTCAATGATGTAACGCGCCATCATACCGCGCGCTTTCTTCGCGTAAAAACTGATGACCTTGTATTGACCATTCTTACAATCTTTGAATACTGGCGTGATCACTTGCGCATCTAAATTCTTTGGCTTAACCGCTTTAAAGTATTCATTTGATGCAAGGTTGATAAGGACATTATCACCTTGAGCAGAAATCGCTTCGTTAAGCTTGTCCGTAATAACATTGCCCCAAAACTGGTACAAGTTCGTACCTTTGTCGTTTGCAAGCTTGGTACCCATTTCAAGACGGTATGGCTGCATCAAATCAAGTGGTTTTAGTAAACCATAAAGACCCGATAGCATACGCAGATGATCTTGAGCATATTCGAAGTCCGCTTCAGATAAACTTTCGGCGTCTAGCCCTGTGTAAACGTCACCTTTAAATGCAAGAATGGCTTGTCGTGAGTTTTCAGTGGTAAACGTTTCACTCCACTCTTGGAATCGACCTACATTTAAATCGGCAATCTTGTCGCTCACTTTCATTAAAGAGGCAACATCAGCAGGAGTCAGTTTGCGGCAAACATCGATAAGCTCTTTTGAGTATTCGACCAACTCAGGTTGAGTAAATTTTTCTGTCGCTAACGGAGACTCGTAATCAAGAGTCTTCGCTGGAGAAACTACGATAAGCATGACTTTCCCTTCTCTAATTTTGTTTTTAATAGGGTACAAAAAAAGCCATGCATTGTCTGCATGGCTTTTTACATCGTACTAATAGCTTTCAACTATGAGTGATAGCTCACTTAGTCTTTTTTATCGTTGTACCAAATGCCTTCTTCAAGCTGAGATTTCAGCTCTGGGAAATCATTCGCATCAAATGTTGGCACTTTGCCTTCACCAAGCTGGCGGTTGTAATCTTTGGCCAGTTTAATCACGATGCCAGATAGCAAGATGATAGCCACTAAGTTAACTATCGCCATCAGACCCATAGAGACATCAGCAAGCGACCATACGACTGGTAATGAAGCTAGTGCACCAAACATCACCATACCAAGAACAATAACGCGGAAAATGCTTAAGCCCGCTTTATGATTGTGCTCTAGGAAGATTAAGTTCGTTTCAGCATACGAGTAGTTTGCAATGATTGAAGTAAACGCAAAGAAGAAGATTGCCACAGCAACAAAGATGCCGCCCCAATCGCCAACTTGTGAGCTCAATGCACGCTGAGTTAGCTCGATACCCGTCACTTCTGTTGCTTGACCGACATACTCACCAGACATCAGGATGATAGCCACTGTTGCAGAACAGATAACGATCGTATCCATGAACACGCCTAGCATCTGTACGTAACCTTGAGACGCTGGGTGTGGTGGGTAAGGTGTTGCTGAAGCTGCCGCGTTAGGTGCAGAACCCATACCTGCTTCATTCGAGAATAGACCGCGCTTGATACCGTTAATCATTGCCTGTGCAATTGCGTAGCCAAGACCACCTGCTGCTGCTTCTTGCAGACCAAATGCACTCTTAAAGATAAGCATCAATACATCAGGTAATTTCTCTAGGTTAGAGAACATGATGAACAGCGCTAGAGCTAGATAAAGTAGTGCCATGATCGGAACGATCATCTCAGCAACTCTTGCGATACGCTTGATGCCACCAAAAATAACAATTGCAGACAGTAAAACAACGGCAATACCGACATACAGATTATTCCAACCAAATGCGTTGCTCATTGCATTGGCAATTGAGTTAGCTTGTACGGCGTTGAATACCAAACCAAAAGCGATGATTAGGAAAACTGAGAACAACACGCCCATCCAACGCATGCCCAGGCCTTTTTCCATGTAGTAGGCAGGGCCACCACGGTAGTTGCCATCATCATCTTTGGTTTTGTATAGCTGCGCCAGTGTGCTCTCAGCAAACGATGTTGCCATACCAAGCATTGCAATCAGCCACATCCAGAAGATCGCACCAGGACCACCCGCAGTCAATGCAACTGCAACGCCCGCCATGTTACCTGTACCAACACGTGCAGCAAGACTAGTACAAAGCGCTTGGAAAGAGGAAATACCAGCTTTGTCTGCTTTACGGCTGTT
Source organism: Vibrio sp. 1401 (assembly GCF_033340295.1). Taxonomy (NCBI): domain Bacteria; kingdom Pseudomonadati; phylum Pseudomonadota; class Gammaproteobacteria; order Vibrionales; family Vibrionaceae; genus Vibrio; species Vibrio sp. 1401. The sequence continues at coordinate 118,082 of NZ_JAWOWF010000005.1, read as the reverse complement.
CTTAAGAACAGAGAACATGTGGCCGAAATGGCGGAACTGAATGAACCCTAATCGAACGGTGAAGTAAATACCAACACCAACAAGAAGATAAACCAGAATCGAGCCCCAGAGGAGATCGTTCATCAAATTGATTAAGTCTGTCATGTGTACCTCAAAGTGAGTTGCGCCAGTCTATGCGTCCTAGCCATCCACCAAATTGCCTGCTAAGTGTCAAAGTGTGCTTAGCTTTTTAAGTAATGTTTATGGGCAATCTAGAATCGTAAACGTCGCTTCATGCATCCATTTTACGTACCAGCGTATTTTTTGACGGGCGGATAATGCAACCTAGGAGCGCAAAAATCAATATGCAACAACAAGAATAACATTGTTATTTTTCACTATAAAGTCACCAAAAAATAACATAAATAGAAGACTTAACACTCAAACTGCGCAACATTTCAATTACCAAACGCCAACATAAATAATTATTCTTCATTAAATGGAATGGTAAACCGTATAAACAAGAACAAGCTAGTATTCACAAGGTGTTACATAAATTTACGCTAGTGACTTACCATCTAATTGAACACTATTCCATCAAACTGATTTTATGCAACTTTAACCTTTGCGCAGTGCACCCATTCATCAAATCGAATTAACATAGAAAATCTCTCTATTTAATCGTTTTCTTGAGATCGTTTGTGCATTTTTTATCCACATCGTTGCAATAAAAAGTGTGATTTTGAGAATATTTTTGCACGAAAATGTCATGCTACCGACACAAATGCGAAATATATCATGGTTATTCTCACGGCTATTGTGGTACTTAAAAAACTCCACAAGGACTGGTTACAACAGTTTAGCTTAAGAAAGGTAAAGGTGGCTTATGGAAGGCTTTCAACTAGATGACATTTTTAATCTGGATACTACCTCAACAACCAAATCTCGTGCCAAACCAGTAAAGCGAAAGTGGCGTGAAATAGAAGAGATGAACGACAGACGCAATTTGCTTAAAGAGCTGCGCGAACTTGATGTCTGTACCGATTATAACTTGGAAGACATTAAACTCTAATTCAAACAAAAGGCACCTTACGGGTGCCTTTTGTTTTTTGTTTACAGTGACCGTAAACACCGTGAGTTTATGTACCAAGGTTTAAGTATGAATACCATTATTACTCAATGAGAATCTTCCGTACTTTTTGCCGAAAAATATGCACACGAAATTTTCGGTTGATTCCCAATAAATAAGAAATGTATCTCACAAACCCGAGATACGACTTTCGCTCGCTCAGGTTTCATCATTCAGTCTTAAACATACTCAGTATCACTTTGACGAACACGTTCGGCCAACTGCTTATAACGATCAGCAATCGTGTCACCAAACACAGGGTCATCCTCACTGACGCTCCATAAGCTCTCGACATGCTGCCAATCTTCTGTGGTAAATAACTCTTCAATGAGAGGCAAAATTTTTCGCTCTTCTAGCTCCAAGTGGTGCCTTTGCGATTCTATGAAATCTTCTAGGTGAGCGACAAACATGTCTTGTGGCACAACAGCATCCTGAAGGATCATCTCTATCACGGATGAAAACTCTCTGGTTTTACTCGCTAACTCTAGATGTTCTTTCTCTAAATTTTCCATGGTTTGTTGCTTACCATAGTGTTCAAGAAAGTGGTGATAGAGGATATCTTCTTTCGGGTGGTGTACTTTCTCCGAATGATTAGAGAGGTAATCAACAATCTCGCTTACTAACGCATAGTTGATTACACGTTCTTTTTTTATCTCATTAAGCTTATGGCGCAGTATCGCCAACAGACGAACCATATAACCATGTTCGCGTCGAATTCTTTCGATCATCATAGCGTCTCTCCTTAACACCTACTTTTAGTAAGTGTACATGAGAAATTTACTATCAGCCTCGAGCGTGCTCAAAAAAACAGCGATCATAGCATCCATGATCGCTGTCTCTTCATTTATACCGTTAATGGCAAATGCCAGTTAATTGGTGCTTTTTCTTGTGATGTAAGCAACTGGTTTGCTTGAGAGAAATGCTTACAACCGAAAAAGCCTCGATGTGCCGATAACGGCGATGGATGCGGTGCTGCCAAGACATGGTGTTTATTGCGATCGATAAAACGACCTTTCTTCTGTGCATGTGAACCCCACAGCAGGAACACTACACCTTCTTGATGCTGATTAATGGCTTCAATCACTCGATCAGTAAACGTTTCCCAACCTGTCTTTGAATGTGAATGCGCTTTACCTTGCTCCACCGTTAATACCGTATTGAGTAACAATACGCCTTGTTCAGCCCAGCTTTGCAAAAAACCATGCTGAGGGATTTGGAAACCTTCAATATCTTGCGCCAGCTCTTTATACATATTAACCAGTGACGGTGGCGTTTTAATGCCAGGAAGTACAGAGAAACACAGGCCATGCGCCTGATTTGGGCCGTGGTATGGGTCTTGTCCTAGAATCACGACCTTAACGTCTTTGAACTCGGTAAAACGAAACGCGTTAAAGACATCTTTTGCGGGAGGAAAAATAGCTTTGCCTGCGGCGCGTTCGGCTTCAACAAAATTCAAGGTGTCTACAAAGTAGCTCTGCTTTTTCTCTTCGCCGATCACATCGTGCCAAGTGGGTGACTGATTCATGGAAAGTTCCTGTCCTAAATTTTGCTTCTATTCTAACGAGCGAAACTCAAACAAACAAAAACTTACCACGAACTTGAGACAAGTAATAAAAGACTAATGCTTCTGTGGCGTTCGAAAATGCCCCTGTCCGGTAATGTGACGATTAGGCATCGGTAAGCGAAGCACACGACGAGTGTAAGTATAAGGAGTAAAAGAGAATGGTCGAGACATGTTGGCATCCTTCTTTGCTAATTCAGAGATTGATGTTCAGTGACTAAGAAAGAAAGGTGCCAACTTTGTGGTTACGCTATTAACTGTCAATGGCCGCTAAATGGAATTGACGCAACGTGTTGATCTCTTGCTGCCAAATATCTGGATCAATTGTTTCTAAAATCAGAGGGATACCATCAAAACGAGGGTCTTTCGCGATGTACTCAAAGCAATCCCACCCGATCTCTCCTTTACCAAGAGAATGGTGGCGATCTACTTTGCTGGCAAACTCTACTTTTGAATCATTTAGATGCATTGCTCTTAAATAGTGCATACCTACAATACGGTCGAACTCTGCAAAGGTGCGCTCGCAATCTTCTTTTGTACGTAAGTCATAACCAGCAGTAAAGGTATGGCAGGTATCAATACAAACGCCGACACGATCTTTATCTTCCACTTGCTCGATGATTTCAGCTAGGTGCTCAAACTTCCAGCCTAAGTTAGTGCCTTGACCTGCCGTATTCTCGATAACAGCGATCACATTCGGCACCGCTTTATGCGCAAGATTGATCGACTCGGCGATCGTCGCGAGACACTCCTGTTCAGAGACTTTCTTTAGGTGACTACCCGGATGGAAGTTAAGCAAAGTCAGCCCCAACTGATTACAACGCTCCATTTCATCAATAAATGCCGCGCGGGATTTATTCAGCTTTTCTTCTTCCGGCGCACCCAAGTTAATCAGATAAGAATCATGGGGAAGAATATGCTCTGCTCCGAAACCCAGCATTTTACAGTTCGCTTTAAACGCACTGATGGTTTTTGCTTCTAAAGGCTTCGCCACCCACTGGCGTTGGTTTTTTGTAAATAGTGCGAAGGCATTCGCGCCAATTTCACGAGCTCTCAACGGAGCTTGATCGACCCCACCAGCAGCAGAGACATGTGCACCAATGAGTTTATTCCCAAGCTTGTTTTTCATGTTTGTCATTTAATCACTTTAGACTTTCAGTATTGCTACCTAAATACAGATAGTTGCGTTAACCAGTTTAAACTTTAATCTCAATTTATAGTAAATTTACAACAAAACCAGTTATTAAATATTTTTTATATTCTCAAATAAATTGTAATTAGTTTGTTTTCAAAGGTTTTATTGATTTAACTCAATAAAATCACCTTAATAAAAATAATGTTTTTGGTTGTTTTTTGACTTAAATCAATATTAAAATAGTGGATATTAGCTATATAATACTCAGCTCAACGAAAATTCGAAAATTAACACCAATAATCACCACGTAAGTGGTCTAGGAGATAGTGATGATCCAAGGTATCCAAATTACAAAAGCGGCAAACGACGACCTACTAAACTCTATCTGGCTATTAGATAGCGAAAAAAATGAAGCTCGCTGTGTTGCTGCAACTGCTGGCTACGAAGCAGACCAAGTTATCGCAATCAGCGACCTAGGTGAATACGAAAGCCGTGAAGTTGCAATCGAAACTGCTCCTCGTATCGAAGGCGGCCAACACCTAAACGTGAACGTGCTTAAACGCGAAACACTAGAAGATGCAGTTGCACACCCAGAGAAATACCCACAACTAACTATTCGTGTTTCTGGTTACGCAGTACGTTTTAACTCGCTAACTCCAGAGCAACAACGTGATGTAATCGCTCGTACTTTTACTGAGACTCTATAATCTCTCAGTAAACTAGCTCGCTAGAATTTAAAAAGCTTGGTCTGCAATGACCAAGCTTTTTTTGTTTCAGAATCCTTCTAAACCCTTTCTATAATGGAAAGCAACTCGCCTCTAAGGTGCATTTCTTTGCGAAGGATCTTTCTGAAACGCTTGCGCTAAAGAGGTTGGATCACGCCTATCTCTTTGCAGTGACGCCCCTTCAGCCCACCAAATCAATTGATGCATAGTGCGATTCATATAGTTATCCCACTGCGTCTGCTCCGACTCATCCTCAGCAACGCCCTGTTCATCAAACACTTCTTGCGCTTTCGGAATGTGGATCATCGCAGAGACAGGTAGACATCCAAGTTCAGATAAGAAGGTACGCATAGAAACGGCAGCTCTAACACCACCCCATTGTCCGGCAGAATAGGTCACGATAGCACTCGGCTTGTAAGAAAACAGCGAACTGCCGAAATGGTTAAGCGTGTTCGCCAGAGCAGGACTCATCGAATGGTTATATTCCGGGCTAACCATCACATACCCATCCGCATGTTTGATTTTATCTGCCAACTCACTTAGGTGCTGCGGAACTTTAGAGCGGTGATAAGCAAACTCGGGCTTAAACACATCACCAAAGTCGTAATTCAAAGGGTCGATGATTTCGACCGTATGTTGCGAATGTTGACTCGCGATGAGTTTTTCACACGCTTTACTGACTCGCATTCCTAAACGGGCTGGTCGTGGTGGCGTGCTGTTTCTCACTGAGCCAAGAAAAATCAAAAAATGCATGCTTCTCTTTCCATCTCATTTAGTTAAGTTCGTTTCTCAATAATAAAGAGAGTCAAAACTTACCGACAATAAAAAAGGTGAATGATTACTCATTCACCTCTCGTTATTTCTGTTTTGATACTTACTATACTTTGAAGCTTATTGCACGCGGCGCAGTACTTGTTTCAATGCGTCAAAGTCTGCGTCGAGATCTTCCGATAGCAGCTCCATCGCAGCGTGCTTCGCTAGTGGTGCAGGAAGGTCGATATCGGATTCTAGAATATCATCCACCACTTCTTTGAACTTCGCAGGGTGAGCAGTACATAGGAACAGACCGGTTTCACCGTCTTGCAGTTGCTCTTCAAGAACGCGGTAAGCAATCGCACCGTGCGGTTCGCATAGATAGCCTAGAGCATGTAAGTCTTTCACTGACTGTGCGCTTTGCTCATCAGATACTGCACCTTTACCTAGCGTCTCCAAGCCCCACTCTTTCACACGGCATAGCTCTTCGATACGAGGCCAGTTGTTTGGTTGGCTCACGTCCATCGCGTTCGATGTCGTTGCTACTGTTGGTTTTGGCTCCCACTTACCTGTTTCTAGGTAGCGAGGAACCGTGTCATTGGCATTAGTTGCCGCGATAAAGCGTTTGATAGGCAAGCCCAGCGCTTTTGCCAGTAGACCAGCAGTTAGGTTACCGAAGTTACCGCTTGGTACTGATACCACTAGGTTTTCACGCTCTTGCTTGCTCATTTGCGCAGCTGCTTCAAAGTAGTAACAGATTTGCGCCATCAAACGGCTGATGTTGATTGAGTTTGCAGAGTTCAGACCGATCTCTTCACGCAGTGCAGAATCATCAAAAGCTTGCTTAACCAGTGCCTGACACGCATCGAAGTCTCCATCGATCGCGACAGTGTGAATGTTTTTACCAAGCGTACAGAATAGCTTCTCTTGCAGTGGGCTGATCTTACCTTTCGGGTAAAGAATCACAACGTTGATGTCTTCCATACCGTAGAAAGCATGCGCAACGGCTGCGCCAGTATCGCCAGAAGTTGCAGTCAGAATGGTGATCTTGCCACCGTCCGAAACGGCTGCAAGAGATTGCGCCATAAAGCGACCACCAAAGTCTTTAAATGCAAGCGTTGGGCCATGGAACAGTTCCAGAGCGTAAACACCGTCTTTGACCTGATTAATTGGCGCAGGGAATTGGAATGCAGCATCAACAAGAGCATTCACTTGCTCCTCTGTAAGTTCATCTCCAATTAACGCCGATAGAATCTTAGTGCTACGAGAGACAAAGTCTTCTGCAAGCAGCGCATCGATATCTTCAAATTTTGGTAATTCCGATGGGAAAAATAGGCCTTGATTGCGACCTAACCCTTGGCGAACGGCTTGGCCAAAGGAAACTTGTTCATCATTTTCTTTTATATTGTAAAGCTTCATAGCTCACTTCCTGTTACTTTCGAACCCTGCTTATCTAGACGACAAACGTGGACGAATCCTTCTTCGTTTTGTACGTAGTTTTGTTCTAACCAGCGAGCAACTCGCTCAGCGACATCTTTCTCTTTGCAAATACTGAACAGTGTCGGACCACTGCCAGAAATACCGGTTGCCAATGCACCCGCAGACGCTGCGTATTGACGTGCATTCGCAAAACCTGGAAGCAGTTTCTCACGATACGGTTCTGCGATCACGTCTTTGATCATTTTTGCAGCAAGTTCTGGCTGACCAGAATGACACGCATGAATAAAGCCCGCAAGGTGGCGACCATGAGCGATGATATCTTGTCGGCGGTATTGAGATGGTAGGATCTCACGCGCTTCCGCCGTTGATACCTTGATACCCGGATACGCCATCACCCAGTACCAATCATCAAAACAAGGCACTTTTTGACTGATGATACCAAGCTCTTCAAGCATCAACTGGACACCACCAAGGTAACACGGCGCGACGTTATCGTAGTGAATACCACCAGAGATTTTGCCTTCCATTTCCCCCATCAGTGCTAGCAGCTCAGTCTCATTCAGCGGTTGACCATGGAATCGGTTTAAAGCATCCAGCGCCGCCACGATAGAACATGCACTTGAGCCTAAACCTGAGCCTATTGGCATGTTCTTTTCTAGCGTCATTTCAAGTGGTTTTAGCTCAACACCTTTTTTATCTAGCTCGCGAGAAAACACGAGCCAACAGTCGTAGACGATGTTCTCTTTTGGTTCAGTTGGCAATTTCTCAACAAAATCACCCGCCGTTTTAAGGCTGAACGGATCAGCCCCAGATTTCACCAATACACGGTCACCCAATAGTGTGCCATCCACTGGAGACACGGCAGCCCCCAGCACATCAAAGCCAACGCTTACATTACCAATTGATGCTGGGGCATAAACCACTACATCCATATCACTTGAACTCATTATTGTTATACCCCTAGTTTCCAACCTAAAGTACGCATCACGTCAGAAAATACACCCGCAGCCGTTACTTCGGTGCCTGCACCATAGCCACGTAACACTAGTGGGATTGGCTGATAGTAACGGCTGTAAAATGCCAGTGCGTTTTCACCGTCCTTGATTTTATACATTGGATCGTTTTCATCCACCGCTGCGATGCTTACTGTGCACTTGCCCTCATTAATCTCACCAACGTAGCGCAGTACTTTGCCTTCTTCCGCTGCCTTTGCAGATAATTCTTTAAAGTAGGCGTCTGCTTCAGGTAAACGCGCCATAAATTCATCAACGCTACCAGAATCATCAAAACCTGGTGGCAGTGCTTGATCAACCACAACGTCTTCTAGTTCTAGAGACATGCCTGCTTCACGAGCCAGGATCAGAAGCTTACGCGCGACATCCATACCAGAAAGATCATCACGAGGATCCGGTTCAGTAAAACCATTTTCTTTTGCGATATTAGTTGCTTCACTTAGGCTCATACCTTCATCTAACTTACCGAAGATGTATGACAGAGAGCCAGAAAGAATACCGCTGAAGCGCTCTAGCTCATCGCCCGCTGAGATTAGGTTTTGCAGGTTTTCGATTACCGGTAGACCCGCCCCCACAGTTGTTTCGTACATCAGCTTGCGACGAGAGCTGCGCGCAACATCGCGAAGCTGATGGTAGTAAGCCATGCTTGCTGTGTTTGCTTTTTTATTTGGTGTAACGACATGGAAACCAGCAGCTAAGAAATCAGCGTATTGATTCGCGATATCTTCACTTGATGTACAGTCAACCAATACTGGGTTGATGATGTGGTTACGTTGAACCAAAGAAATCAAACGCGCTAGGCTGAACTCTTCTGTCGCTGCCGACATACGATCACGCCAATGATCGAGTGGAAGACCTTCACTATCAAGCAGAAGACCTTTGCTGTTTGCCAAGCCACACACGCGGATCACGATGCCTTTTTCCGCAAGCTTCGCCTGTTGACGCTCGATCTGATCCACCAGCTCACCACCAACGCCACCAATACCAACCACGAATACGTCTAAGAAGTGCTTAGAGTTGAATAGGTTTTCGTGACACGCTTTGATCGCTTCAGAGATTTTATCTTCAGGAATCACGGCTGAGATAGCACGCTCAGATGAGCCCTGTGCGATGGCTACAATGTTTACGTTCACTTCAGCAAGAGATGAGAAGAAGCGAGATGCAACACCGCGCGATGTACGCATGCCGTCACCAACCAACGTTATGATTGAAACATTATCAATAAACTCGACCGGCTCTAATAAGCTATCTTTCAGTTCCAACTCAAACGCATCGGCCAGTACTTGTTGCGCTTTTGCTTTATCTTCTGCCTCAATACAGAAGCTAATGCTGTACTCAGAAGAAGACTGAGTAATAAGAACAATAGACACACCAGCGGAAGACATTGCGCCGAACACGCGGCTTGCCATGCCAACCATACCCTTCATACCTGGGCCGGAGACGTTAACCATAGTTAGGTCGTTTAGCGTCGTGATACCTTTGATCGCCAGATTGTCTTCACCAGTGTCTTGCCCAATCAGAGTTCCTGCACCTTGTGGGTTAAAGCTGTTTTTGATCAGACATGGGATGTGGAACTGCGCGATAGGAGCAATGGTCTTCGGATGCAAAACGGAAGCACCGAAGTAAGAAAGCTCCATTGCTTCTTGGTAGCTAAGAGATTTAAGTAAGCGAGCATCTTCCACTAAACGAGGGTCGCAGTTGTATACACCGTCTACGTCAGTCCAGATCTCACAACAATCTGCGCGCAGACACGCCGCAAGAACCGCCGCCGAATAATCAGAGCCATTGCGACCAAGTGTTACCAATTCACCTTTCTCGTTACCTGCGGTAAAGCCAGGCATGATGTTCACATGACCTTGAGGAAGAGGATTCTGGCGGAAGTTCTGAGTCGAAACTTCAACATCGACCATGGCTTCAAGGTGATCACCTTTTGCGTATAGGTATTCAACTGGGTCGATAAGATGTGCAGGCTGGCCTTTGGCTTCTAACACCGCTTTCATCAATTGAATCGAAACGCGTTCGCCTTTGCTAATAATACGTGCATTAACATTGTTTGGGCACATGCCAAGAAGATTGATGCCATGAACGAATTGGCGTAATTGAGAGAGAGAAGTTTTCACTTGGTTATCGAAAGCTGAACCATCGATATTGGGTAGTACTGCTTGGACTTGAGTGAAGAGCGTTTTAAACGACTCCTCCAACTCTTTGATTTGTAGTTCTGCTTCACCATTGCGCAATGCGCCTTCAATGACCGCAACCAATTTGTTTGTTGTTTTACCAGGAGCGGAAAGAACAACCGCCACTTCTTCTTGTTGAGCGTTATTGGCAATAATGTCTGCCGCTCTCAAAAAGCGATCTGCATCAGCTAGTGATGATCCGCCAAACTTCAATACTCGCATCCCTTCCTCCGGTATATCTTCTTAAATTTGTCTAAATTCTGGATAAAAAAGCATAAAAAAAGGCCTGTATCTTGTTGGATACAGGCCTTTTTTGTGAATTTCTTTCGCTCAGCAGCCTGCCCCAACATGTGTCGTGTCGGTAATAATAATGGTCGTGGTCATTACTACTAGGCTGTTAGATGGCATAAATAAATATTCAACGTTAATTGTGTTTGCTTAACTCTACGTTTACCGAGTTTCTGATACATAGTCAACAAAAAATTGTTTGTTTTTCCATCTTTCAGAGAATTCTGCTAAGCAATGTCATTGATATTTATAGTTAATTACACATTATTGATCATTTAAAAATCTACAGTTAGTTTTTGTAAAGGACTTAACCATCATCACCAGTTCGGTTTTTTATCTAATAACTAGTCTGATCTTTGCCATAAAACGTACGATCAAATAATTCGAGAGAGTTGTGACACATAACAACAACTTAACTGTGACTTATGTTCATAGGATCGAATTATTTAGAAAATAGGTGAGCTAGCTTTCATATTCTATGCTTTAATAGTGAGAAGCTTTGGGCGCATACTAATAAAAAAGTTGACACAAGGAGTGGTGAACATGAAAAGAGGGCTTTTTCTGTTGCTGTTTTTTGTGCCTGGTGTTTGTCTAGCAAACGAGCTTCCGCCGCTTCCAGGTAAAACATCCCCTTCTCCTCATAAACTATTCATTTCCAGCGACAGTTATCAGTCTGACAGTTTTGATGTTTGGAATATCGATACGGGTTACGCTTACGAACTTTTTGATTCGGTAGACGTTTATGTCGGTGCGCGAGTCAATAACTCTCCTACCAAAAATCAAAGTGGTTTTTTGAGTGGGATCAGCTATCACTTTAATGATCGTGTCACGCTGAAAAGTACAGTTCGCTCTTACAAGAACGAAACAGCGGAAGGTATTCGCCAAGACGACAGTAGCCTCGCGGCTGAAGTATCAAGTCGCGTAAAAATTACCGATAAACTGGATCTTCACGCGACTCTTGATTACCAAGATTGGCAACAAGGCTTTGAGGTTGGTTTAGGCTTTCGTTTTTAGAAGTCCAGCTTTTGCTTAGAAATCAACACACCGTTCCAGTCCGCGTAAACGTAGTGCTTAGGTTGAACGATTTGGTTTTGCATCGTTAAGGTTACGTTTACCTCTCCTATCCCGCGTTTCTCTGTTTTAAACGGGTTAGTTCCAAGAGCTTGAACGCCAATGTCCATTTGAGATATTTGTGCTACGTCGCGTATTGCACCATAGACAATGATACCTTCCCACCCATTTTCTATTCCGAGTATCGCTAATTGATCGCCGAGTAATGCTCTCTGACACGATCCATGTCCGTCAACAATCAATACTTTACCCGTTCCATCTTCGCCCAGTACTTCACGCACTTTCGAGTTATCGTGATAGCAGCGCACCGTAACGATTTCACCGTAAAAAGCGCTACGTTGACCAAAGTTCTGCAATGGTAAAGTAAGCAAGCTCACTTGGTCTTCAAATTGGTCACAAATATCGGGTGTAATGTCTCTCATATTTCCTCCGTGAATTTTCTCACCCAAGCGGTGCTTCAGTGAGCAGTATCCTTTTCTATACCTTCTATACGAGCCGAGGTTTAATGGAGCCTAACGTATGAAAAACTTTCGGCTGCGAGCACGCAATAAGATAAAGTTGGTCATTAATGACGTAATAAATCGCGTTTTGTTGAAAGTCACTCGCCAATTCAACGGCTACCTCTGGCGACAACTCGACGGCAAAGCTTTCCTCATACCATGTAAAAGCGCTATCACCTACCGTGACAGGCGCGTAATTAACGTGCTGTAGCTGTTTTTCTAACGCGTGATTGTTTATGCTGTTCTCTTCTTTGGACCTCAAGTTACTGTATGGGTTCCAAGCGGTTATCACAGCATAGTTTGAAACACGCCACTCGGCTTCGAATCTGAAAAAAGATTCTGAATAAGCATTCCATAACGATGCGTCTATGTTCTTATTACTTTTTTCTATCATAAGTCTTAAACGATTAATAACAGTTACATTTCATCAATTGATATAAATCAACAAACTGAATGGAATTAACATTTGAGCATTGTTAGCATGCTGTTAACAATATAAAATCCGCTCAATATCTTAGGGTGTTTACGTTTCAGGCCCCACTGAAAGCAGGAAATGAAAGGTAAACAAGCCCTTTAGAATAAACGTCGCCATTGGATACTGGTGAGTTGGCAAAATTCCATGGAGGGCGGATAACTGAAAGAAGTGTTTTTTTGATCAACTTGATTTATTATCAAAATCACATTACCTGTATGTTATATTTTTGCCTAGAATTTATTCTATTAGCACAATTTTGTCACAAATTTAGGTACCGCCAATGCAAACCCCGCAGATTCTTATCGTTGAAGATGAGCAAGTAACTCGTAACACTCTTAAGAGTATTTTTGAAGCAGAGGGATACGCTGTTTTTGAAGCCAGTGACGGTGAAGAGATGCACCAAGTGTTGTCTGATAACTCAGTCAACTTGGTTATTATGGACATTAATCTTCCAGGCAAGAATGGCCTTCTACTAGCGCGTGAATTACGCGAGCAAGCGAACATTGCTTTAATGTTCCTGACAGGCCGTGACAATGAAGTAGACAAGATCCTAGGTCTTGAGATTGGTGCAGATGACTACATCACTAAACCATTCAACCCACGTGAACTAACTATTCGTGCACGTAACCTACTTAGTCGCTCAATGAGCTCTAACGCGGTGCAAGAAGAGAAGCGCTCGGTAGAAAAGTATGAATTCAACGGTTGGGTACTAGACATCAACAGCCGCTCTCTAGTAAGCCCTGCTGGTGATAGCTACAAGCTACCTCGCTCTGAGTTCCGCGCACTACTGCACTTCTGTGAGAACCCGGGTAAGATTCAAACTCGTGCAGATCTTCTTAAGAAGATGACTGGTCGTGAACTTAAGCCACACGACCGTACTGTAGACGTAACGATTCGTCGTATCCGTAAGCACTTTGAGTCTGTTTCAGGTACGCCAGAAATCATCGCCACTATCCACGGCGAAGGTTACCGCTTCTGTGGCGATCTAGAAGACTAGATTTAACCGCTAATATCCGAAGGGCTTGCTCATTGAGCAAGCCCTTTTTGTTTTAGGTCTAACGACTAATGCAACATCATTGCGGTTAATAAACCTTGTTAATCTTCACGTACTTTTCGACTAACCAACGCTGTTTACCCGCATCGTCTAGAAGCACTGCGATATCAACCGATTTTTCTGTGTTCACATCAATGTGAGACGCGAACGCCACCTCCCATCGGCTTTCACTGTGCGTTCGAGTATCTAAAGACGCACTGTCCACCAACCACTCTTTTTGCCCCTGTTTAATAATAAGAGCTTCTGCCGTTAGATTTGCAGGAAGTAACTGATCTCCTTCGAGGTAAAGTGCACCTTGAATACTTTGCTCTTCCACGTCCCCAATATTCGGCATGAGGTTAACCCATAAATTACTTTTGAGCTCAACATTAACCTCATTAATCGTAATCTGACTGTTTTGTTGCCAATTCACATTTGGAACGGAACTACAGCCTGCCATCAATGCCATGACTAACGCCAATGGTGCGATTCTTTTCATGTTATTTCCTTTGTTCCAACCAACTTTTGAGGACTTGAATATCGTTTTGGTATTCATTTTTGATCTCTTCAACCCAGTCTGAAATGTTTTCCCACCATGCAGGCATATCGGGCGATTGTGCTTTTTGCGCCACACTTTGGATACGTTTCAGGCCAATTGAACCTGCAGCACCTTTGATTTTATGCGCTTCAGAAACAATCCCATCTTGATCTTTCGCTGTCATGTTCGAATCTAAGACATCGATATAGTCTGGCATCATATCTTCAAACATTTTTATGCTGTCGTAGACAGGTTTTGCACCAACAATGTCGACGTAAGACTCTAACATATCCATATCGAGCAAATGTGTCTCAATCACAGGAGAAGGCACTGGCTCTTCCACTGTTTCGGGACCGCTCACCACTTCCTTAGGTTGTTCTAACTGGTGAGCGAAGAATTTATCAATCACTGACTGAATAGCATTCACTGCCAGCGGCTTACTGATCGCATCATCCATGCCGTTATCTAAGTATTCACGACGATCTTTCATTACATTAGCAGTTAAGGCGACCAATGGAGGAAGATTGTTATAATGCTTGCGGTAATAATTGGCGACATCAAAGCCCGTCATATCAGGCAGTTGGATATCCAACAACGCTAAGTCGTATTTTTCTGGCACAAAGTTCACTAACGCTTCTTGGCCCGTCATTGCCACGGTGACAGAGTGCCCTAGGCTCTCAAGTAACGATTTAGCCACAGTTACGTTAAGCTCGATGTCTTCGACCATAAATATGTTGAGGCGCACATTGTCGCGTTTCGCATCAATGACTGGCTCAGCTAGTTCAACAATCGGAACGTGGATCGATACAGTAAAAGTGCTACCAAAGCCTTCCTCACTGGTAACCGTAATGTCACCATCCATCATATTGATCAGTTGCTTAGATACCGCCAAACCAATACCTGTACCGACCGCATGCAGGTTGTCCTTGCCTGATTTCACTTGGTAGTACATCGCAAAGATCTTATCTAGCTCTTCGTCTGGAATACCAATACCTGTGTCTTCCACTTCCATAATAATGGTCGCAAAATCGTCTTCGACATCCGCACTCACTGTCATCACAACGCCACCTTCTTTGGTGAACTTCATTGCGTTGCTGACTAGGTTCCAAATCACCTGACGTAGACGGGTTGCATCCACTTCAATTGCTTTTGGCAAGTCGCTTAAACGTTCTAAATCAAAGCGTAACCCTTTTTGTTCCGCCATCAGAGCTGAGATACTCTCAATCTCTGCGACGAAGTCTTCGAAGTTAAGTGGCGCAGGTAATAGTTCTAACTTACGGCGATCAAATTTATCCATATCGATAATATCGTTGAAGATGTTACCTAGCGTAATCGCACTCACATTGATGGTCTGCATGTGTTTACGCTGCTCTTCTGTCAACGGACTATCTAGAAGCATACGACTTAAGCCTACAATGCCATTCAGCGGCGTTCGCAGCTCATGACTGATGGTTGAGATGAAGGTAGTTTTGTCGCGGCTTGCTTTCTCTAACGACTCTTCATGGCGCTTACGTTCAGTGATATCACGACCGAACCCAACGAGACCAAGGTGGCGGCCATCTTTGCTGTAAAATGGCACTTTACGAAGCTCAAAGTAATGCTTGCGACCATCTGGGTATTCGAGCCATTGCTCGTAAGTAATCGCTTGATTATCGGCAAAAACCTTTTGGTCAGTATCAACGATATGCTCGGCGATTTCTTTGCTATACACATCCCAAGGGCTTAATCCGACTAACTGGTGCTCTTTCTTGCCCGTTAGCTCTTCCATCGCGCGGTTACAGCCAGAGAAAACACCATCCGCATTGCGGTAGTAAATTAAGTCTGGTGAGGCATCAATAAATGAACGCAGTAATGCGGTACGTTCTGCCAACTCTAATTGAGTACGTTCGCGTTGGAACACCTCATTTTCGAGGTCTTGCATCGCCTCTTCACGTGCTTCTTCCGCTTTAATACGCTCTTCAATTTCTTGGTTAAGCTTTTCAATGTTTTGTTGAAGTTGGTAATTCAGCTCTTGATCTCGCGAACGCATGTCCTTCAGTTTGGACACCAGCTTAGTTAAACGCTGGCGAGACTCTTCTAGTTGATCGACAACCACAGAGAGGAAGTAAACCGCCCAAGGGGTGATCAATAGACCAAAAAACACCGAACGGACAATGTCGATATCATCTACTCGCCCTTTAAGAGCTAAAGTAATCCCTACCTGCACCACAACAGCTAATGCCACCAGCGCAAGGGCTAGCAAAATAGAGAAGCGAACAATCCCCAGTTTGACTAGCAAGTCGACATAATACTGGGCGAGATTTTTCATGGGTTTCATTAACTACTCCATGGTGGTGGCTAGATAGCGCCATTCGATGATGAAAAACAGGTAAATGCACTCGACCTAACGCAATTTAGGTCTGTTTGATTAGTGAAAAACACACGGTGCGATCTGCGCTTGTGACACGAGATAGAAAGATAAACCAACGAGCGCACAGGCTTCTGTAAGTTTAACGTGTTTAATACGGTGATTTAAACAATCAGCTATCAACTTAGAGCAAGCGGTCACAAAGCGTTAGCAAGAACTGGGGTGAATACAGGTGCGATTACGTCCATCAGCTTTAGCTTGATATAACGCACTGTCAGCCATAGCGATGCCCATTTCGGGTTCATCACCATGCTGAGGAATGTAAGAGACCAGACCGATACTGACGGTAAGGCGTTCAGATGCTTCTGAACTGTCGTGTTCCATATCAAGCTGTAGAATTTTCTCATGAATACGCTGCGCTACGTTGCGCGCACCTTCCGTGGTGGTATTCGGCAATATAAAACCAAACTCCTCGCCACCATAACGCGCAACACAATCCGAAGAACGATTGATGACTTGTGTAAACACGGTAGCGACACTGACTAACGCTTCATCACCTTGTTGGTGACCGTAGCAGTCGTTGTAATCTTTGAAAAAGTCGATGTCACATAACATGATGGTGAGCGGCAGCTTTTCTCTAGCATGGTGGTACCACAATACCTGCAGTTGTTCGTCGAAACGGCGTCGGTTCGATACTTGAGTTAAGCTATCCATAAAGCTCAATTTTTCTAACTCTAGGTTGGCTTTTTCCAACTTTTGTTCTGCAAGATAACGCTCAGAAATATCACGCGCCATGATCAGCACACCATTCGTTCCTGATGCTTTATCTTTAAAAGGCGATTTCACCACATCAAACCACGTACTTTTACCATCACTACTCACGACTTTATCTATGTATCGAACTGGCTCTAACTGGCGTAATGCTTCTAAGTCACTGTCTGCTAAGCGCGCGTACATCTCTTTAGGAATCACGTCTTGGAGGCGCTTACCTATCAAATCAGAAATTTTTGAAATGCCTAACGCCTTAACAAAAGGCTGATTACACGCTTGATAGACCATGTTCTCATTGAAAATACCAATAGAGTCCGGACTGGCATCCAGAATCGTTTGTAAGATAGTATCTCTTTGCGCTAGCACCACCTCTGTATCTTTGCGACGCTCCATTTCATCTCGCAGATTCTGTTGCATCTTGTGCCATTCAGTCACGTCATGACTAATAGACAGCGTACCGATAAGCTCACCACTCGGCGAAACAAGAGAGTTTTGATTGACTTCCAATAAGCAACTTCGACCTTGTGGATCCGTTGTCCATTTACGTTCGCTCTTTCTGGTCATCTCACCCAAGGCCTTGGATGCGCAAGCTTCTTCCCTTCGCCCTTGCCAGAATTGATCAAATGCTCGATTGGTCGTTAACAGATTGCCTTGGCGGTCTTGGGTACAAATTAGCTCTGAAAGTGAGTCTAATGCCGAACGTGCGATGATTAATTGGGCAAGTTCTTGTTGCTGCTCTTGGTGAGTGGCTTGATATGGCTGAGCATAAAGAATCCAAACTCGATGATTGCGCAATAAACTCTTTCTGCCTGACAGCTCCACTTTAATAGATTCACTATCAGATAGTCGCCAGTCAAAAGCCTGCTGACGAAAATGACGACTAGAGAAGCGCTCGAGAAACTGCTCAAGCTCATGAATATCGAATAAAGCAGGATACAAATACCCCGTTCCCAAAGAGCGAATGCCTAATAACTGCATCGCAGCCTGGTTAGATAGCAAGAGCTGAGCATGGCTAGTGTCCACCACTATGACTGGATAGGGAGAATCCGTTACTAGTTGCTTAAGTGACGTCTGAAAGTGCAAATAGATCAGTGCTAACGCGCACACGCCTGCGATTAACAACAAGACGACATAGCCATAACCGCCTTGACCACCCCAAAGCCAATTGAGTAACTGATCCATCGTTTAAACCTTCAAAGAACACTGGTTAAAATATATCAGTTATTTATTGAGCGATCTGCTATTAATTCCGGTTTAGTATAGATAAAGGTATTCCCCGTAAGACTCCCTTGAGCACCATGAGCACTGAGATCTCGACCAATTTCCGTCATCGCTAGCCAACGGTTTTCACACCACAGAGGCGATAATAACGTGGGCCTCCTGGCTGCTGATGAAACGCGATGATAAATCACATCTGGTGGTGTCATACGAATCATTTCACTGGCGATCGCAACATATTCTTCTAATTCAGGGGCTTCTAGCTTTCCAGCACGCCAAGCTTTCGCCATGGTGCTACCTTCGACAATATGCAAGCCATGTAACTTGATGCCATCCGTTCCCACGGCCAACACTTTTTGCAGCGTTTCAATATTTTCGGCGCGGGTTTCTTTGGGTAAACCCACAATTAAGTGAGTACAAACCTTGATTCCGAGTGTTCGAGCACGCTTAGTGATTTCGGCATAACACTCAAAGTCATGACCACGATTGATACGTTTTAGGGTGTCATTGTTGGCGGTTTGAAGACCTAGTTCTAGCCAAATTTCATAACCTTGCTGTACATAGCCCGACAGTAAATCCAATACCGCATCAGGGACGCAATCAGGACGCGTCCCCACACAAAGACCAACCATGTCTGCAGCCTTTAGTGCTTCCTCATACATGTTTTTGAGAACTTGTACCTCGGCATAGGTACTGGTGTAGGCCTGAAAATAAGCGAGATATTTCTTCGCTCTGTGAATTTCACCTGCGCGATCTTTTAACTGTTCGTGAATGCTTTTTATCTGGACTTCTTCATCTGCAAACGAAGCCACATTGCAAAATGTACATCCTCCCCGCCCAATCGTGCCATCGCGGTTAGGGCAACTAAATCCACCGTGCAATGTTAACTTATGAACCTTTTCACCGTATCGACGCTGAAGATCTTGGCCGATTGTATTGACCAACTCATGTAACTGCATAAATTCTCACCAACAATAAATCGTAATCAATCTCACTACGATCTGTGTAAATAAATTACATCCCTGCAAGAAAAAACACACAATATTAATCAATTCAAACACCCATCATGCGGGTCAAAATCAATAAACTTGCATAATTAAAGACAAAAATCGTTCATGTTGCGTAAATGTTAAACTAAAAATGCATAATTAAACGAAAAAATTGGGTCACAACGCCGAGTTTTTCATTGCATTCTGAAGTGACAAAATTGTAGGATACTTACACAACCCCGTTATTTTTGTGACTTTTATTACAAAGCACACTGCGGGATTTGTCGGTGTTATCCCACTCCTACCTATATAAATCACTAGATAGTGATAATAAATAAAGGGATACCACCAAGGATTGTTTTTCTCGCAAAACTTTTCCTGCGAGATACGGAAAGGAATCAAGACCGGTCAACCTAGATCGGTGGCGATAATAAATATAAAGGACAAGACGTAATCAATAGTCTAGGTAGTATTTGCTGCCCGGTACTTTTGCGTCGACATTGAACTGGAAGGATGTATCTATGGTAGATAGAGAGCAAAATCCACAGGGTCTGTACACTCCGGAACTGGAGCATGACGCTTGTGGTATCGGTTTTGTTGCTCACCTTAAAAACCGTAAATCTCATGAAGTAGTGACTCAAGCATTGGATATGCTGGCTCGCATGGAACACCGTGGTGGTCAAGGTTGTGACCCATGCAGCGGTGATGGTGCGGGTATCTTGCTACAAAAACCTCATGAATTCCTATTAGAAGAAGCCGTTAAGCTAGGCATTAAACTGCCTTCGTTTGAAAAGTATGGTGTTGGTGTCGTTCTTTTCCCGAAAGACGAATACAAACGCGAGCAATGCCGTGACATTCTAGAACGTAACGCACAACGTCTAGATCTTGAAGTTATCGGCTACCGCGTATTGCCAACCGATAACTCAATGATTGGTGCAGACCCACTAAGCACAGAGCCTCAGTTTGAGCATGTGTTTATCTCTGGTGGCCCTGGCATCACACCTGAAGAACTAGAACGCAAACTGTACGTGCTTCGTAACTACACAGTACGTGTTTGCCTAGAAAGCGTTTCGAACATTGGTGACGACTTCTACATTAACTCCATGTCTTACAAGACATTGGTGTACAAAGGTCAGTTAACGACCGAGCAAGTACCTCAGTACTTCCTCGATCTGCAAAACCCGACCATGGTGACTGCACTGGCACTGGTACACTCTCGTTTCTCTACCAACACCTTCCCGAAATGGCGTCTTGCACAGCCTTTCCGTTACATTGCCCACAACGGCGAAATCAATACAGTTCGCGGTAACTTGAACTGGATGAAAGCCCGTGAAGCAATCCTAGAATCAGACCTGTTTACTCAGGCTGAAATCGACATGCTTCTTCCAATCTGTCAGGAAGGCAGCTCGGATTCATCTAACTTCGATATGGCACTTGAGCTCCTAGTTCTTTCTGGTCGCAGCCTGCCACACGCATTGATGATGATGATCCCGGAAGCATGGCAAGAAAACAAAAACATGGATCCTAAACGTCGCGCGTTCTATCAGTACCACGCGAACATCATGGAACCATGGGATGGTCCTGCTTCAGTATGTTTTACTGATGGTGTTCAAGTTGGTGCGACACTAGACCGTAACGGTTTGCGCCCTTCTCGCTACACAGTGACCAAAGATAACTTCCTAGTGATGGCATCTGAATCTGGTGTTGTGGATATTGAACCAGAGAACGTAGAGTTCCGTGGTCGTCTACAACCGGGTCGTATCTTCGTTGCAGACCTAGAGCAAGGTCGCATCATCTCCGATGAAGAAGTGAAAGACACCATCGCAACGGCACAGCCTTACGAGAAATGGGTAGAAGAAAACCTACTGAGCTTGAAGAAGCTGCCAGATGCGAGCAACCAGTTCAGCCAACCTAAGCCAGAACACCTTCTACACCGCCAACAAGCGTTTGGCGTAAGCACTGAAGAAGTGAACGAAATCATCGTTCCAATGGCGAATGACGCGAAAGAGCCATTATCAGCAATGGGTGCCGACTGGCCTCTTGCGGTTCTATCTCATCAGTCTCAACATCTTTCTAACTACTTCAAGCAGCTGTTCGCACAGGTAACCAACCCACCGATCGACCCGATCCGTGAGCGTATGGTTATGTCGCTGAACACTTACTTGGGTAAAGACCAAAACCTTCTGACTGAAACACCACTTCACTGTCAGAAAGTCGAATTAGAATCGCCGGTTCTGGCGAACTCAGAGCTTGAAAAACTACGTGCGATCGATAACGAGCACCTACAAGCGAAAACGTTGGATATCGTATTCCAAGCTAGTGAAGATCAAGGCAAACTTGAGCGTGCATTAAAACGTATCTGCCAATACGCAGAAGACGCGGTTATCGATGGTTACTCAATCATCCTACTCACTGACCGCGCAGTGAATTCAAACCACGCGGCGATCCCAGCAATGCTGGCAGTTGGCGCAGTGCACCACCACTTGATCCGTAAAGGTCTACGTGCGAAGTGTGACATCGTGGTTGAAACTGGTGACGCGCGTGAAACGCACCACTTTGCAACGCTACTTGGTTACGGTGCGAATGCGGTTAACCCTTACCTAGTGATTGAAACCATCATTGAACTTCAACGTACGAAGAAGTTGGATCCAGAAGCGAACCCTCGTGATCTGTTCAACAACTACCGTAAAGCGATCAATGGCGGTCTTCTGAAGATCTTCTCGAAGATGGGTATCTCGACGCTACAGTCTTACCACGGCGCACAAATCTTCGAAGCGTTGGGTATCCACAAGTCAGTGGTCGACAAATACTTCACAGGTACGGTTTCTCGTATCCAAGGTCTTACCCTTGATGATATCGCCAAAGAAGTGCTGATCCGTCACCGCATCGGTTACCCACAACGCGAAATCCCAATTCAAATGCTGGATGTTGGTGGTGTTTACCAATGGAAACAGCGTGGTGAGAAGCACCTATTCAACCCAGAAACCATTTCTCTACTGCAAGAGTCTACGCGCAACAAGAACTACGATCAGTTCAAGCAATACGCGACTGCTGTAGATAAGCAAGGTGACAACGCGGTAACCCTACGTAGCCAACTTGAGTTCATTAAGAACCCAGCTGGTTCTATCTCTATCGACGAAGTCGAGCCAATTGAAAGCATCGTGAAACGCTTCGCGACCGGTGCAATGTCATTCGGTTCTATTTCTTACGAAGCACACTCCACACTAGCTGTTGCGATGAACCGTCTTGGCGCGAAATCGAACTCTGGTGAAGGTGGTGAAGACCCAATGCGTTTCGAGCGCAAAGAGAACGGCGATTGGGAACGCTCTGCAATCAAGCAGGTGGCTTCAGGTCGTTTCGGCGTAACCTCTTACTACCTAACTAACGCTGAAGAGCTGCAAATCAAAATGGCTCAAGGTGCGAAGCCAGGTGAAGGTGGTCAGCTACCAGGCGATAAAGTAGATGACTGGATCGGTGCAACGCGTCACTCGACTCCGGGCGTTGGCCTTATCTCTCCACCACCACACCACGATATCTACTCAATCGAAGATTTGGCTCAGCTTATCTACGACTTGAAGAACGCGAACCGCGCAGGCCGTGTAAACGTGAAGCTGGTATCAGAAGCAGGCGTAGGTACGATCGCTTCTGGTGTAGCGAAAGCGAAAGCGGACGTTGTACTAATCGCAGGTTTCGACGGCGGTACAGGTGCATCACCAATGTCTTCAATCCGCCATACCGGTCTTCCTTGGGAACTTGGCTTGGCAGAAACGCACCAAACGCTACTGAAGAACGGTCTACGTAACCGTATCGTGGTTCAAGCAGATGGTCAGATGAAGACACCTCGCGACCTTGCAGTGGCAACACTACTTGGTGCAGAAGAATGGGGCGTAGCAACCGCAGCATTAGTGGTTGAAGGTTGTATCATGATGCGTAAGTGTCATAAGAACACTTGTCCTGTTGGTATCGCGACTCAGAACAAGACGCTTCGCGAGCGCTTTGATGGCCGCGTAGAAGACGTCGTTACCTTCTTCCAATACATGGCACAAGGTCTACGTGAAATCATGGCTGAGCTTGGCTTCCGCACTATCGATGAAATGGTCGGTCAAGGTCAGAAACTGAAGATCCGCCAAGACATTTCTCACTGGAAATACAAGAACCTAGATCTGTCTCCTGTTCTCCACGTTGAGCAACCACGTGAAGCTGATGGTGTATTCAACCAAGCTCAACAGAACCACAACCTAGAAGAAGTGCTAGACCGTAAGCTGATTCAAGCAGCGATTCCTGCACTAGAGAAAGGCGAAGCGGTGAATGCCGAGTTCCCTATCGTCAACACGGACCGCTCTGCAGGTACCATGTTGTCGAACGAAATCTCGAAAGTGTACAAAGATGCGGGTCTACCTCAGCCAATGAACGTGAAGTTCAAAGGTTCTGCGGGCCAGTCATTCGGTGCATTCCTAGCTAAGGGCGTGAAGTTCGAAGTGGAAGGCGACGCGAACGACTACTGGGGTAAAGGCTTATCTGGCGGTACCTTAGTACTTTACCCAGATGCAAAATCAAGTATTGTCGCGGAAGACAACATCGTGGTTGGTAACGTGTGTTTCTACGGTGCAACTTCGGGTGAGTCTTTCATTCGCGGTATGGCTGGTGAACGTTTCTGTGTTCGTAACTCAGGCGCGAAAGTAGTAGTAGAAGGCGTCGGTGACCACGGTTGTGAATACATGACGGGCGGTGCAGCAATTATCCTAGGTTCAACAGGTCGTAACTTTGCCGCAGGTATGAGTGGCGGCGTGGCATACGTATGGGATAAATCAGGTGACTTTGAGTCGAAACTGAACCCAGAGCTAGTAGACCTAGATCCAATCGAGCAAGAAGACAGAGATCTATTACTCGACATGCTAACTAAGCATGTTCAATTCACAGGAAGTGAAGTCGCTCAGTCTTTCCTAGACAATTTTGAAGCTAGCCTAGCCTCTATGGCTAAGGTAATGCCGCGTGACTATAAAGCGGTTCTTCAAAAACGCAAAGCTGAAGCACTGTCTCAAGGAAACGAAACTCAAGTGGAGGCCGTATAATGGGTAAGCCTACTGGATTTTTAGAGCATGGTCGTGAACTACCACAGAAGATTGACCCAGCTGAACGCATCAAGAACAACAAAGAGTTCGTTCTGAACGAGGAGTTTGGTGACAAGATCAATACTCAAGCTTCTCGTTGTATGGATTGTGGCGTGCCGTTTTGTCATAACGGCTGCCCTATCGGTAACATCATCCCAGAATTTAACGACGCGGTTTATCGTGATAGCTGGGAAGAAGCTTGGAACATCCTAAGCTCGACGAACAACTTCCCAGAGTTTACTGGTCGTGTTTGCCCTGCTCCATGTGAAAGTGCTTGTGTTCTTGGTATCAACCAAGACCCAATCACTATCTGTAATATCGAAAAAACCATCGTAGAAACGGCGTATCGTGAAGGGTACGCCAAACCAAAAACACCACGCTCTCGCACTGGCAAAACCGTTGCGATCATTGGTTCAGGTCCTGCTGGCCTTGCAGCTGCTGAGCAGCTAAACAGCGCAGGTCATACTGTGACGGTATTCGAGCGAGACGAGAAAGTGGGCGGTCTACTACGTTTTGGTATCCCAGACTTTAAACTGAGCATGGAAGTCATTGATCGCAAGATCAATCTAATGGCAGAAGCTGGCATTGAGTTTAAAGTAAACCAACACGTCGGTGTTGATGTAAATGCTCAACAATTGCGTCAAGAGTTCGATGTGGTTCTACTAACCGGTGGCTCAACGGTTCCACGTGATTTGCCCGTTCCGGGTCGTGAGCTCAAAGGCGTTCACTTCGCGATGGAATTCCTAGGTCAAAACAACCGTCGCGCCAATAACATGGACCTGAAAACGGAAGAGATTCACGCAAAAGGTAAACATGTGGTTGTCATTGGTGGTGGCGATACCGGTTCAGACTGTGTAGGTACGTCAAACCGTCACGGCGCAGCAAGCGTAACTCAAGTGGAAATCATGCCGATTCCACCAGAGAAGCGCCCAGCCAATATGCCTTGGCCTCAATACCCAATGATCCTACGTACTTCGACCTCTCATGAAGAAGGTGTCGATCGTCACTGGAACATCCTGACCAAAGAGTTCATCGGAAATGACAAAGGTGAAGTCACAGGCCTTCGTCTTGCTGATATCGTTTGGCAAGATGCAAAACCAGGCGAGCGCCCAAGCTTCAAAGAAGTAGAAGGCAGCGAGCGTGTGATTCCATGTGATATGGCATTTCTAGCGATGGGCTTCCTACACCCTGAACCAACAGGCGTACTTGCTCAACTGGATATCGCACTAGACGATCGCGGTAACGTAGCAACTCAAGATTTTGCTACTAACCAAGAAGGCGTATTTGCTGCTGGTGATATGCGAACAGGCCAATCTTTGGTGGTTCGTTGTATCAATGAAGGCCGCGAATGTGCCCGTGCTATCGATGATTACCTAATGGGTGGCACAAACCTAGAAGCAAAAGCAGATTCACTGATGCTTTCTGCTTAACGAAGCAGTCATGCTTCTCTCTTTCAATTGCCTAATAGCCATCAGCAATATCGATGGCTATCGGTGAAGAAAGAAAACAATTCCTTCCAATCTTTCTATTTTGACCAGCATTTTATGCTGGTCTTTTTTATCTCCCACAGAATCAAATGTTACTTTTTTGTAACAATCAATTTTCTATCTATTTGAAATTATTAAACTATTTTAGCTTATTAAATGGTAAATCGTATATTCACGTGATGATCCACTAATAACTTGACCTTTTTTACAATAAGCTATAGCTTGTGAAGTTGATGAAAATAAAACACTCAAAAAATGTTAAATATTTCACAACTTTTACTGAATAATTATACATAAAGCTATAAAGATGACGCATAGTTAGTCATCGATATCAACGTAAGCAGTGTTGATATATCTGTCGGGATGACGGATAAGCAAAGGGAGAATTGCAATGGCTCTTTATGATCCAAGTCTTGAGAAAGACAACTGTGGATTTGGCTTGATCGCGCATATGGAAGGCGAACAAAGCCACAAGCTGGTACGTACAGCAATTTCTGCACTTGACCGCATGACTCACCGTGGTGGTATCGCCGCCGATGGTAAAACAGGTGATGGTTGTGGTCTTCTATTACAAAAGCCCGATTCCTATTTACGTCTTATTGCCGAAGAAAATGGTTTCAACCTTGGCAAGCAATACGCCGTAGGGATGATTTTCTTCAACCAAGATCCAGTCAAAGCTCAACTCGCTAAAGACATCGTCAACAAAGAACTGGCGCAAGAGACGCTAACTGTGGCTGGTTGGCGTGAAGTACCAACTAATTCAGAAGTACTCGGTCCAATTGCGGCCAACTCGCTTCCAAATATTCAGCAAGTCTTTGTCTCTGCACCGGCAGGTTGGCGCGAACGCGACATTGAACGTCGTCTCTACATCGCACGCCGTCGCATCGAGAAACAAATCACCGAAGATCCGGATTTCTACATCTGTAGCTTATCGACTCAAGTTTTGGTGTACAAAGGCCTATGCATGCCTGCGGACTTACCGCGCTTTTATCTTGATCTTGCCGATCTACGTATGGAATCTGCTATCTGTCTGTTCCACCAGCGTTTTTCTACCAACACTCAACCGCGTTGGCCATTAGCTCAACCGTTCCGCTACCTTGCTCATAATGGTGAGATCAATACCATTGAAGGTAACCGACAATGGGCACGCGCTCGTGCTTACAAGTTCTCGTCACCACTGCTGCCTGACCTACAAACTGCAGCACCGTTTGTGAACGAGACAGGCTCAGACTCGTCTAGCCTAGATAATATGCTAGATCTCTTTTTAGCTGGCGGCATGGATATCTTCCGTGCCATGCGTATGCTTGTGCCGCCAGCATGGCAAAACCACCCTGACATGGATCCGGATTTGCGTGCGTTTTACGATTTCAACTCCAAACACATGGAACCATGGGATGGCCCAGCAGGTATCGTACTGTCCGATGGTCGTTATGCTGCTTGTAACCTAGACCGAAACGGTCTACGTCCTGCGCGTTATGTAATTACCAAAGACAAGTTGATCACTCTGGCGTCTGAGGTAGGGATTTGGAATTACGCCCCAGATGAAGTTGCCAAAAAAGGTCGTGTAGGTCCGGGGGAATTGCTCGTCATCGACACTCGTAAAGGTAAGCTTTGGCAATCTAGCGAGATCGATAATGACCTGAAATCTCGTCACCCTTATCGCGAATGGATGGAGAACAACGTTCGCAAACTAACACCGTTCTCTCAGCTGCCTGAAGATCAAGTAGGTGAGCGCAGCTTTGATGAAGACTTGCTTAAGACTTATCAAAAGCAGTTTGCTATGAGCAATGAAGAAGTCGATCAAGTATTGCGTGTCCTCGGTGATATGGGGCAAGAAGCCGTCGGTTCGATGGGTGATGACACCCCGATGGCGGTTCTTTCTTCGAAAGAGCGCTTGGTGACTGATTACTTCCGTCAGAAGTTCGCGCAGGTCACCAACCCACCAATCGATCCACTGCGTGAGAAACACGTCATGTCGCTGGCGACCAGCATCGGCCAGGAGATGAACGTCTTCTGTGAAACCGATGGCCACGCGCATCGTGTAACCTTTGATTCTCCAGTACTGCTCTATTCAGACATGCAGCAATTACTAGAGCTGAGTGACGATCATTACCGTAATACCATTCTCGATATCAACTACGACCCACAACAAAAAGATCTTAAACAAGCCATTGATGATCTGTGTGAGCAAGCAGAGCAAGTCGTTCGTGAAGGCACGGTTTTAGTGGTTCTTTCGGACAGAGCCTTGGTCAAAGGTAAGTTACCAATTCCGGCAGCAATGGCAGTCGGCGCCGTTCAAACTCGTCTGATTGACGCGAACTTACGTTGCGATGCCAACATTGTTGTCGAAACCGCAACAGCCCGTGACCCACACCAATTTGCCGTCTTGCTTGGTTTTGGTGCCACTGCGGTTTACCCATACCTTGCTTATGAAGCGTTAGGTAAACTGATTGATGATAAAGCACTAGAGAAAGACTACCGCGATGTGATGCAAAACTACCAATACGGCATCAACAAAGGCCTGTACAAGATCATGTCGAAAATGGGGATCTCAACCATCGCCTCTTACCGCTGCTCACAACTGTTTGAAGCAGTTGGCTTGAGCCAAAATGTGGTCGATCTGTGTTTTAAAGGCGTCACAACTCGAATTGAAGGCGCGAATTTTGACGACTTCCAGCAAGATCTTACAAACTTATCTCGTAAAGCATGGGCGAAACGCAAATCGATTGATCATGGCGGCTTGTTAAAGTACGTCCATGGAGGTGAGTATCATGCTTACAACCCGGATGTCGTCGGCACGCTGCAACAGGCCGTTAAATCTGGCGAAAGTAACGACTATCAGAGCTTTGCTAAGCAGGTAAACCAACGCCCTGTTGCCATGCTGCGTGACTTAATGTCGCTGAAAAAATCAGACTCACCGCTGCCACTTGAGCAAATAGAACCACGCACTGAACTGTTCAAACGCTTTGACTCAGCGGCAATGTCCATTGGCGCACTTAGCCCAGAAGCGCATGAAGCACTTGCAACGGCGATGAACCGTCTTGGTGGTTACTCTAACTCGGGTGAAGGCGGTGAAGATCCTCGCCGTTTCGGTACTGAGCGTAACTCACGTATCAAACAGATTGCTTCTGGCCGATTTGGTGTAACGCCGCATTACCTGACTAATGCGGATGTACTGCAAATCAAGGTGGCACAAGGTGCGAAACCGGGTGAAGGTGGACAGCTACCAGGACACAAAGTCACCGCAGAAATCGCAAAACTGCGTTATTCGGTACAAGGCGTGACTCTGATCTCCCCTCCTCCGCATCACGATATCTATTCGATTGAAGATTTGGCCCAACTGATCTTCGACCTTAAACAAGTCAACCCGAATGCGCTGGTTTCGGTAAAACTCGTCTCCGAGCCAGGTGTCGGCACCATCGCAACGGGTGTAGCCAAGGCTTACGCTGATCTTATTACCATTTCGGGTTACGACGGTGGTACCGCAGCAAGCCCATTAACTTCGGTAAAATACGCTGGTAGCCCTTGGGAGTTGGGGTTGGCAGAGACACAACAAGCTCTGGTTGCTAATGGTCTGCGTCATAAGATCCGCCTACAGGTAGACGGTGGTCTAAAGACTGGTTTAGACGTAGTTAAAGCCGCAATTTTAGGTGCAGAAAGCTTCGGTTTTGGTACTGCGCCAATGGTCGCTATGGGTTGTAAGTTCCTACGAATTTGTCACCTCAACAACTGTGCAACTGGGGTTGCGACTCAAGACGAGACACTGCGTAAAGAATATTTCAAAGGTCTACCAGAAATGGTGATGAATTACTTCATCGGCCTGGCAGACGAAGTGCGCGGATTACTCGCCGAACTTGGCGTTGAAAAGCTGACGGACTTGATTGGTCGTACCGATTTACTTGAGGCAGTAGAGGGATTTACAGCGAAACAGACCAAGCTGGATCTATCCAATATTCTAGAAGCTCCAGTATCACCTGAGGGCCATCCGCTATTTTGGACAGAGCCAAACAAACCGTTTGATAAAGCTGAGCTCAACCAAAAGATCGTTGATGATGCCATGCATGCGGTCGAAAACAGTCAATCGGCAAGTTTCTTCTACAATGTCATCAACACTGATCGTTCTGTTGGTGCACGCTTATCTGGCGAAATAGCAAAACGCTATGGCAACCAAGGGTTGGCGGCTTCCCCTATCAAAATCTATCTTGACGGCACCGCAGGCCAGTCCTTTGGTGTTTGGAACGCAGGTGGTGTAGAGCTTTACCTCACGGGCGATGCGAACGACTACGTGGGCAAAGGCATGGCGGGTGGTAAAGTGGTTATCAAACCTCACCTTGGCACTGCATTTAAGTGTAATGAAGCAACCATCATTGGTAACACCTGTCTGTACGGCGCGACCGGCGGTAAACTATTTGCAGCCGGTAAAGCAGGTGAGCGTTTCGGCGTACGAAACTCAGGTACGATAGCCGTCATTGAAGGTGCTGGCGATAACGCTTGTGAGTACATGACTGGCGGTATTGTTGCCATTCTTGGTGCGACAGGTGTGAACTTTGGCGCGGGTATGACTGGAGGCTTTGCCTATGTTCTGGATGAGAACCAAAGCTTTGAAGGTCGAGTTAATACTGAGTCTGTCGAAGCCATCTCATTGTCCGATCTTTACATCCACCAAGAACATTTGCGTGGCCTAATTGCGGAACACCTTGAAGAAACAGGGTCGAGTCATGCTGAAAATATTTTGGCGAACTTTGATGAATGGATTCCAAAGTTCTATTTGGTGAAACCACAAGCGGCAGATCTTCGCACGCTACTTGGTCACCAGAGCCGCAGTGCCGCAGAGCTGCGTGTTCAAGCACAGTAATCATGGAGGATGTTTGAATCATGAGCCAGAACGTTTATCAATTTATCGATGTGCAGCGTGTAGATCCTGCGAAAAAGCCTATCAAAGTTCGTAAGATCGAGTTCGTTGAAATCTATGAACCGTTCACTAAACAACAGGCGACTGCACAAGCGGATCGCTGCTTAGATTGTGGCAACCCATATTGTGAATGGAAATGCCCAGTCCACAACTACATCCCTCAATGGTTAAAACTTGCCAATGAAGGTCGTATTCTTGAAGCGGTTGAACTATCGCATCAAACCAACAGCCTACCGGAAGTATGTGGGCGCGTTTGTCCTCAAGACCGCCTATGTGAAGGTTCATGCACGCTTAATGATGACTTTGGTGCCGTCACCATCGGTAACATAGAAAAGTACATTACCGACAAAGCGTTTGAAATGGGCTGGAAGCCAGATATGTCCAAGGTGGAGTGGACCGATAAAAAGGTCGCAATCATTGGAGCAGGCCCAGCTGGCTTGGCTGCCGCAGATATCCTAGTGCGCAATGGCGTTAAGCCCGTCGTGTTTGACCGCTACCCTGAAATTGGAGGCCTTCTGACCTTCGGCATTCCTTCATTCAAGCTTGAAAAAGGCGTGATGGAAAACCGCCGCCGTGTGTTCACTGAAATGGGCGTCGAGTTCTGCATGAACATGGAAGTAGGCAAAGATGTCCAAATGCAAGAGCTACTTGATGAATACGATGCTGTTTTCTTGGGCGTTGGCACCTATAAATACATGCGTGCAGGTCTAGATAATGAAGATGCGCCGGGTGTGTATGACGCGCTGCCATTTTTAGTTTCGAACACCTACAAAGTCATGGGTCTTGAGAGTAACCAACCCTTTATCGATATGGCAGGAAAGAAAGTCGTCGTACTGGGTGGTGGTGATACCGCAATGGACTGCGTTCGTACCTCAATTCGCCAAGGAGCCTCCAACGTAGTTTGTGCTTATCGTCGTGATGAGGCCAACATGCCAGGCTCTCGTCGCGAGGTAAAAAACGCAAAGGAAGAAGGCGTGAAGTTCATGTTCAACCTTCAGCCTTTGGGAGTTGAAGTGGATGCGTCAGGCAAAGTCTCGGGGGTCAAAGTGGTGAAAACCGCACTTGGTGAACCTGATGAAGCGGGTCGCCGACGTCCAGAGCCCGTTGAAGGCAGCGAGCACGTTCTACCAGCAGACGTTGTTATCATGGCGTTTGGTTTCCAGCCGCACAAAATGGACTGGTTAGCACCGTTTGATGTCGATTTGGATCAATGGGGTCGTATCAAAGCCCCAGCGAAGCAAGAGTTCCAGTTCCAGACCAGCAACGAAAAGATCTTCGCGGGTGGCGATGCGGTACGAGGTTCTGATCTTGTCGTAACCGCAATTGATGAAGGACGAAAAGCGGCAGAAGGCATTCTCGATTACCTCGAAGTTTAATCACTGTTAACGTCTCAAAAAGGATCCTACTATTGGATCCTTTTTTCTTTTATTACATATAATTAAATTCCTATGATAAGGGATAAAACCAATGAAAAAAGCCGCTCTCCTTTCCATTACTTTGCTCGGCTTAACCGCTTGTAGCCAAGGAGTCAAAACCATGACGGATCGTTCTCAATCACCTTGTGGTGACAAACCAAACTGCGTCTCCACCCAAGACACGCGAGAAAAATACAACCTAACGCCATTCATCTTAGTGGATTCAGCGAACATCGACGCTATTGAGCAAGTTGCGCTTGAACTGCCAGGCGCGAAAACCGCGGTGAAAGAAAGCAACTACCTTCGTATCGAGTGCACATCTAAAATCATGCGCTTCGTGGATGACCTCGAACTAAAAATAGCAGGAGACCAACTGATTGTGCGCTCGGAGTCTCGTGTGGGCTACTCTGACTTTGGCGTAAACAGAAAGCGCGCCGATCAATTACGAGAAAAGCTCACTCAAGCTAAGCTCATCAAATAGAAAACTGCCAACGGGGAGTGCTATACTCTCGGCCAACTAAAATATTTACCCAAAGAGAGTGTTATGAAAGTTGGTATCATCGGTGCGATGGAACAAGAAGTGACCATCCTGAAGCAAGCAATTACAAACTGCAAAACTGTAAATAAAGCAGGTTGTACGTTTTTCTCTGGTCAAATTAACGATGTTGAAGTCGTCGTACTACAATCGGGCATCGGTAAAGTTGCAGCGGCAGTGGGCACGACAATCCTTCTTGATGAATACCAACCAGACGTTGTGATTAACACAGGCTCTGCTGGCGGTTTCGATTCAAGCTTAAACCTTGGCGATGTAGTTATCTCTACAGAAGTTCGTCATCACGATGCAGACGTAACCGCTTTTGGTTATGAAATTGGCCAAATGGCCGGTCAACCAGCTGCATTCAAAGCGGATGACAAGCTAATGGACTTAGCAGAAAAAGCCCTAGCACAAATGGAAAACACTCATGCGGTTCGCGGCCTAATTTGTACTGGCGATGCGTTTGTTTGTACTGCTGAGCGTCAAGAGTTTATTCGTAAACACTTTCCGTCTGTTATCGCTGTAGAAATGGAAGCATCTGCTATCGCTCAAACTTGTCACCAATTCAACACACCGTTTGTTGTTGTGCGTGCAATCTCTGATGTCGCTGATAAAGAATCACCAATGAGCTTTGATGAGTTTCTACCTCTAGCAGCAAAAAGCTCTTCCGAAATGGTATTCAAAATGCTGGAACTCATTAAGTAAACGACTCATTCATGGAAGAAGTTTTTCAGTCATTTTATGCCAACGGTGCGCTCCTTATAATGTGGGGCGCACTGCCCTTGCACCTTCTAGTGCCAATCCCCCATTCAGCGCACCCCATCACTTTATGGCGAAAGCTAGCAGAACAGCTAGCCAACAAAGTGAACAATAATCACAATTACTCACAGAGTGTAATCTCAGGCAGTCTTGCACTAGGCTTGATGCTGTTTCCTTGTTTGATATTACTGATTGCAGTAAAGCCATTTGTTTGGCAAATCCCTTTATATGAACTGGTTCTATTGATCCTTGCGCTAGACTGGCGCAACAGCGAAACGTTAACGAAACAGCTCGTAACTAGTATGTCTTCGGAAGACAAAGCTCAGTGTCGAGCATTACTGAGACCATACCTTAATCGCGATACTGGTAGCCTCTCGATCGTTGGCATAGGTAAAGCTGGCTCAGAAACCCTGATTATGGGATACAGCCGCAACGTGATCGGTGTGCTATTTTGGTACGCACTAACAGGTGGCATTGGTGCGTTAATGTATCGACTCACAACAGAATTAGCGCGAGTGTGGTCCCCTAGCCGACGCCAATATTTGCCGTTTGGTAAACCTGTGATTCAACTGGTTGCTACTCTGGATATTATTCCACTTCGTCTCTTTGCCATACTTTTAGCTGCCGGAAAGAATACAAGTAATGTGCTCTCTGGAATACAACAGCAAGCGAAGTCTTGGCCCTTACCAGGACCTAGCTGGGTGTTATGTACTATCGGACACAAACTACAACTGTCTTTATGCGGCCCTGCTATCTATCAAGGTGTGCGTGCAGAGCGCGCAAAAATCGGTGGGCGCATTGCGCCATCGGCTATTCACCTTTCACAAATACATACGCTGCTCGTTTGGCGCGTCCTGGCTTGGATCGCAATCCAAAGTTTGCTTTTAGGAATAATTTATCAAGGATTATGATGAATAAATTATGCTTCGCATTAACGCTGTTTGTTTCGACAGCGACCTTCGCTCAACCCGCTCAACGCATTATAAGTTTAGCTCCACATGCCACCGAAATTGCCTTTGCAGCAGGGCTAGGAGACCAGCTTGTTGCTGTCAGCGAAATGAGCGATTATCCAGAACAGGCAAAGCAGCTAGAAAGAGTCTCAAATTATCAAGGAATTAAATTAGAGCGCATTATTGCTCTTCAGCCGGACTTAGTGATTGCTTGGCCAGCCGGAAACCCCGCTAAAGAGTTGGAGAAAATTAAACAGTTCGGTATTCCTATCTATTACTCCACTACAGGTTCATTAGAAGATATCGCCAACAATATTGAGCAACTCAGCCAATACAGCGAAACTCCACAAGTAGGAAAAAAGGCCGCTGAAGATTTTAGAACGCAACTGAGTACACTAAAAGAACAGTACAACACGAACGAGAAAGTTCGTTACTTTTATCAGTTGAGTGAAAAGCCTATCATCACTGTCGCCGGAAAGAACTGGCCAAGTGAAGTCTTTACTTTTTGCGGTGGTGAGAACATTTTCGCCACATCTAGCGCGCCTTATCCTCAAGTTAGCATCGAGCAAGTCATTACTCGCCAGCCAGAGGTTATTTTTACTTCTCGTCACGCAATGAGTAACGATGGTATGTGGGCTGAGTGGAGTAATGAGCTTCTTGCTCTTAAAAACAAACACATCTGGTCCCTAAACTCTGATTGGATTAACCGTCCGACACCACGCACATTGAACGCGATCAAGGAAGTGTGTGAGCACTTTAAAAGCGTTCGTCAAAAACGCTAACGATTTCGTGGCAAATACCGTACAATTTCCGCCCATTTTTTCTCACACTATTTAAAGGTACTAAGTAACATGGACTCCATGCTGCTTTATATGATCGATTTGTTCGGTACCGCTGTTTTCGCTATCTCTGGCGTATTACTGGCTGGCCGTTTAAAAATGGATCCATTCGGCGTTATCGTACTCGGCAGTGTGACTGCTATAGGTGGCGGAACAATCCGAGACATGGCGCTTGGTGCCACTCCCGTATTTTGGATAACAGATACGACTTACTTATGGGTGATATTTGTTACGTGTCTACTAACCATGCTTGTTATTCGAAGACCCAAGCGACTCTCATGGTGGGTATTACCCGTTTGTGATGCCATCGGTCTCGCTGTATTTGTGGGAATAGGAGTAGAAAAGGCACTCGCCTACAATGCTTCTGGGATGGTCGCGGTGATAATGGGGGTTATTACTGGCTGTGGCGGTGGCATTATACGAGACGTGCTGGCTCGCGAAGTTCCTATGGTATTAAGAAGCGAAGTCTATGCTACGGCATGTATTATTGGCGGCATCTTCCATACGATGGCGGTAAACATGGGTTATGACCACTCAACGGCTTTACTCGCTGGTGTAATCTCAACGCTCATTATACGTCTCGGTGCGATTCGTTGGCATCTATCCCTGCCAACTTTCGCCATTAACCGTTAAACACAAACAACATCACTCACCATGGAGTCGACCAAGTGTCGGCTCCTCTCATTTATGCTCATTTGATTCGCCAATTCTTGGGCAATTCGCTAAATTATCTCAACCATTCCTAACTTTCATTAATCATTATGTTGCTTGAAGGTATTGAAACGTTACTTGTCCTCAGTAAAGAAAAAACCATGAGCCGCACGGGCAGTCAACTCTATATTAGTCAATCTGCCGTGAGTAAACGTATTTCAAATCTAGAGAAGAAGTTAGGAAAAAAATTAATAGAGCCAAATGGTCGGCACATAAAGCTGACCTCCGATGGCCTTGCCCTCATCAACACGATCGAGCCAACGTTCAATGAGTTAAGAGGTCAGATCTATGATCAACAACAAATAGAAGATACTTCTTTGATCAAGATAGACTGCTCTGAAACCTTAGTCGCTGGATACCTCAGCATGATCATGGCAGAACACTTTGCCCATGATCAGTACATACGAATATCGACCAATCATACGCCACGCATTATTGAGAATGTGAAATCAGGCAAAGCAACATTGGGATTTTGCGCTGGCTATCTACCACCTCATCATGGATTAATGAGCCTTCACCTCGCCGATGAACCTTTCTCAATTGTCAGTCGACATTCACTTTCACAACTACCTAAAGCTATTTTGACCAATGACCTAACTAACCCTGCCAACACATATCAACAAGCTATTTTATCCAAACACGGAATCGAACCTTTGATGGAAATGGATTCGTATACTGCGGCAGCACAACTGGCTTTGGGAGGTATGGCTCCCGCTTTAATCCCTAAATCTATCCTAACGACACTTAATATCACATCTAAGTTCTGCTATGACTTTGAAGAGCTAGATCAGTTAGTTCGACCAATACATATCTGCTTACGTCACAGCACATATCGTAGCGAACGAGTTAAAGCACTGACAGAATCCATTGCTGATGTTGTTGCCAAAGAAGTTTCGTTGCCATAAGCATCGACATCACTATAACTAGAGGACGAATCCATTTTTGTCCTTTACTTACCACGACCTTCGCTCCTAACTGAGCACCAAGAAAACCGCCAACAGCCATGGTTAAGCCAAGCTTCCACACGGGCAACCCAGCGAAGATAAAAAAGAGTAGTGCCGCAATGTTTGACGTGAAATTGAGAATTTTGGTTCTAGCAGTGGCTTCGACCAAAGAAAAGTGACCTAGTGCAACAAAACAAACAGTAAAAATAGATCCAGTCCCAGGGCCAAAAAAGCCATCATAGAAACCGATTCCGCCACCAATGCATAGCGCAAACATCGCTTCAGATAACTTTGGTTCTCCATCGATTTTTCGCGTACTTGGCGCGAGTAAAAAATAGAGGGAAATGGCTATCAAAAGAACAGGGATCAAACTGGTGAGTACGCTAGCATCAATAAACTGCACAGCCTCGGCACCGATTGCAGCGCCTATAAAAGTGCAGAGTATCGCAAAACGCATTTCCTTTAAGCTGACAATACCGTTACGCACGAAATACCAGCTAGCAGAGAAACTGCCAAACGAACTTTGTAACTTATTGGTTGCTAGAGCTTGAGTCGGACTCAACCCCGCAGCCAAAAGCGCAGGGAGCGTAATGAGCCCCCCCCCACCAGCCATCGCATCAATAAAGCCTGCGGCAGTCGCAACCAAAAATAAGGCCAACAAAATCTCAACCGTGATTTCCACTACACTTCCTTTTTGAAGAGGTATCAAAGAGGAAGAAACGGTAGCACTTATTCACAAAACTACCAATGGAAAGTCAAGACACCAATCTATTCCTAATTTTCATCAGTCAATAAATCTAGAGAATGATACATTAAAAATATCAATTACATCCAAATATAGAGCCTCACCTCAAGAGCCTCTTAATATTTTGATAGAAAAAGAAAATGCTGTCTTAATAGGAAATATTTAATCTGATAAAAAACGAAAATAATGGAAGCCTTACTAACTCGACCATCAATAAAAGAGCAGCAATTACGCTTAAAAATCGAACAGATAGTGAATGTTAATCAGCTATTCAGCGTTATTGACTCTAAACCAGAGACTAGCGGTGCGGGTGTAATTTATATTGATAACAAATTCACCGTTGTACGCTTAAGAGACTTTAAATCCACATGCCATATCAATCCTACCTTTATCATTCTACGAGAACCGATAAAATTACAATCATCTCAAGAATTTGCAAAAAAAATAAAACAGGAAGAGTCAAAATCAAGATTCAATCAAGAGCTTCTATCAGCGAGCATTAGCTGTATTGGTGCAGCGATTGGCTGGATTGGGGTAGTTGGTTCGGGGCTAACAATACCAGTAAGTGGTCCTGTGGGCGTAACTATGTCCTATATCTCACACGCCGCTACTGTTGCTGCCACAGCTCAATGTGCTATTGGAGTAGCAAGAACCCGTATAGTATCTAAATCACCAGACAAATTATCGGATATAGACAGTAATAAGTGGTATCAAAATACAACTAAAGCTTTAGATTACATCTCCTTAGCTGGAGCGGGCGCTAGTGGATATCAAACGATAAAAATGGTTCAATCTCTTAAGCAAACCACTAAGAAAGGCGTTCCCGAGATTCTAAAAGGCTTAAACAGACAAGAAAGAACAAGATTAACTAAAGAAATCATCCGTAAAAACCTTCCGAGCATTTCGAATAAAGCTCGTAAACAGCTAATGTTGTCAGGAGAAATTCCTAAGAGGTATTCACAAGCAACAATATCCGCATCCATTTCTCATCAGCTTCTAGATGCAATTGGAGGCTCAATTAGCATAGTAGGAAGCGGTTATTCGGGAGAGTTAAGAAATCTTGCAATTGGAATCTATGAGGAATTGAAAGTTGAATACTAAATCAATTAGCATAGCAAACATCTCACTAAGTATATGTTTATACTTGGCATTGACTATTGGTCTGGCTATTAGCTTGAGCATTTGGAATGACTGGTTTTCTTTCACTCAACACATTGCTCTAGATACTTACCTTCTTACATTGGGAGCTATTACGGTTGTTGTTGTATGCATTCCAAACATTCTGACAATAAGCAAAGGATTAAGTATTGCTGCAAAAATAAACTTACTTACTATCTCTTTTATCATTCTCACTTGCAGCATTAATTTTGTTGCAGCAAGTGGTAGTACTATTTCTTCCTCTTTGGGTACATTGCTTGCCATCATTAGCTTAATGATCTTCAAAAGCGAAGCATACCAATCGTTCCTAGCACACTTTAATGCTCTTCATTTTAGAAAAACCTCGATATAAAAAAGCCCGCTCAAATGAGCGGGCAATGAGGTTGTCATGTAAGCCCTGATTAATGAGCTTACTGATTTTTATCTGTTACGCGTCTAGACTCGCTTTCACTTTAGCGTGCAACTCTTGAACCGAAGTTACTGACGCTTTTGCGTCTGCAGTATGAGACATACATGTAGCGAACGCTGCATTCAGTGTCGTTGTGTAGTTCACTTTTTCTGCCAGTGCACCACGGCGTAGAACTTTCGAATCTTCAATCGCTTGACGACCAGCAGCCGTGTTTACGATGTAGGTGTATTCGTTGTTCTTGATGCGGTCAAGAATGTGTGGACGACCTTCGTGTACTTTGTTTACCAAACGTGGGTTAATACCCGCTTCGCCCAGAATTACAGCAGTACCGTGTGTCGCATCCAACTGGTAACCCAGTTTCACTAACTTAGAAGCTAGGTCAACAACACGCTCTTTATCACCTTCACGTACAGACAGTAGCGCACGACCACCTTCAGGATAAACCGCACCACAACCTAGCTCTGCTTTCGCGTAAGCTTCTGCGAACGTTGCACCCACACCCATTACTTCACCTGTTGAGCGCATTTCAGGGCCCAATAGAGGGTCAACACCAGGGAATTTGTTGAACGGCAGAACCACTTCTTTCACTGAGTAGTAAGGAGGGATAATCTCTTTAGTAAAGCCTTGTGACTCTAGAGATTGACCCGCCATTACACGTGCAGCGATTTTCGCTAGAGGAGCGCCTGTCGCTTTCGATACGAATGGTACCGTACGAGCAGCACGAGGGTTCACTTCAATTAGATAAACGTCGTTATCTTTCACAGCAAACTGCGTGTTCATCAAACCGCGTACACCGAGTTCGAATGCTAACTTCTCAACTTGCTCACGCATCTTGTCTTGAATTTCCTGACTTAGCGTGTATGCAGGCAGTGAACATGCAGAGTCACCAGAGTGAACACCCGCTTGTTCGATGTGCTCCATGATACCGCCGATAACGACGCGTTCACCGTCACAGATAGCATCAATATCAACTTCGGTTGCATCATCCAAGAAACGGTCTAGCAGAACTGGAGACTCGTTCGATACGCTTACTGCTTCGTTGAAGTAGCGACGCAGGTCTTGCTCGTCGTACACGATTTCCATCGCACGACCACCGAGTACATAAGATGGACGAACAACTAATGGGAAGCCAATTTCTTTCGATTTCTCAACCGCTTGCTCCATCGTTGTTACTGTCGCGTTTTCTGGCTGAAGTAGACCTAAACGGTCAACAGCGGCTTGGAAGCGTTCACGGTCTTCCGCACGGTCGATAGCATCTGGGCTAGTACCAATGATTGGCACACCAGCCGCTTCTAGAGCACGAGCCAGTTTAAGTGGCGTTTGACCACCGTACTGAACAATCACACCTTTTGGTTTTTCAACGCGAGCGATAGACAGTACATCTTCCAGAGTTACTGGCTCGAAGTACAGACGATCAGACGTATCGTAGTCAGTAGATACCGTTTCTGGGTTACAGTTAACCATAATGGTTTCGTAACCGTCTTCACGCAGCGCAAGTGATGCATGAACACAACAGTAATCGAATTCGATACCTTGGCCGATACGGTTTGGACCGCCACCAAGAACCATGATCTTATCTTTGTCTGTTGGGTTTGCTTCACATTCTTCATCGTAAGATGAGTACATGTAAGCCGTGTCAGAAGAAAACTCTGCTGCACATGTATCCACACGTTTGTAAACCGGATGAATATCAAACTGCTCACGAGCACGGCGAATTTCACTTTCAGCGACACCAAGCAATTTAGACAAGCGAGCATCAGAGAAGCCTTTGCGTTTCATCTGACGAAGCACTTCTTTGGTCAAACCTGCGTAGCCGCCCGCCTTGACTTGTTCTTCGAGTTTTACAATTTCTTCGATTTGAACCAGGAACCAGCGGTCGATTTGAGTCAAGTTGAACACACCGTCG
Source organism: Vibrio sp. 1401 (assembly GCF_033340295.1). NCBI lineage: Bacteria > Pseudomonadati > Pseudomonadota > Gammaproteobacteria > Vibrionales > Vibrionaceae > Vibrio > Vibrio sp. 1401. The sequence continues at coordinate 77,059 of NZ_JAWOWF010000005.1, read as the reverse complement.
ACTGACATACCCGCTCGGAATGCATCGGCGATGTACCAGATACGCTCTGCACCTGCTTCTTTAAGTTCGTGACGAATCTTAGTCAGTGCATCTGGCGCTTCCAGATCGACCATCTCATCAAAACCAGTTGCGCCAACTTCTAGGCCACGCAGTGCTTTGTGAAGAGATTCTTGTTGGTTACGACCAATCGCCATTACCTCACCAACCGATTTCATCTGAGTTGTCAGACGATCGTTTGCACCAGCAAATTTCTCGAAGTTAAAGCGAGGGATCTTAGTTACGACGTAGTCGATAGTTGGTTCAAATGACGCAGGTGTTGCACCACCTGTGATGTCGTTTTGTAGTTCGTCTAGCGTAAAGCCAACAGCCAGTTTCGCGGCAATTTTCGCGATTGGGAAGCCTGTTGCTTTTGATGCTAGCGCAGAAGAGCGAGATACACGTGGGTTCATCTCGATGATGACCATACGACCATCTTTCGGGTTGATACCAAACTGTACGTTTGAACCACCTGTTTCAACACCAATCTCACGTAGAACGGCTAGCGATGCATTACGCATAAGCTGGTATTCTTTGTCAGTCAGTGTTTGTGCTGGAGCAACCGTGATTGAGTCGCCCGTATGGATACCCATTGGGTCAAAGTTCTCGATTGAACATACGATGATACAGTTGTCCGCTTTGTCACGAACGACTTCCATTTCGTACTCTTTCCAACCGATTAGTGACTCATCGATAAGAAGTTCGTTGGTCGGAGATAAGTCCAGACCGCGACGACAGATTTCTTCGAACTCTTCTTTGTTGTACGCGATACCACCACCAGTGCCACCCATGGTGAACGATGGACGAATGATACAAGGGAAGCCAACCATATCTAAAACTTTGTAAGCTTCTTCCATGCTCTTCGCTGTATCTGCGCGAGGACACTCAAGGCCGATAGACTTCATCGCTTTATCAAAACGAGAACGGTCTTCCGCTTTGTCGATTGCATCAGCCGTTGCACCAATCATCTCTACGCCAAACTCTGCGAGAACGCCGTGCTTCTCTAAATCTAATGCACAGTTAAGTGCTGTCTGACCACCCATAGTTGGCAGAACTGCATCAGGACGTTCTTTCTCGATGATCTTGCGTACCACTTCCCACTGAATCGGCTCGATGTAAGTCGCATCTGCCATCTCTGGGTCAGTCATAATCGTTGCTGGGTTAGAGTTAACCAGGATAACTCGGTAGCCTTCTTCGCGAAGAGCTTTACACGCTTGTGCGCCAGAGTAGTCAAACTCACATGCCTGACCGATAACAATCGGACCAGCACCAAGAATTAGAATACTTTGAATGTCAGTACGTTTTGGCATTATCTACTACTCCGAATTAAGCGCTGTGTTTTTTGATTAGTTCGATAAAGTGGTCAAATAGCGGTGCCGCGTCATGTGGACCAGGGCTCGCTTCTGGGTGACCTTGGAAGCTAAATGCTGGCTTGTCTGTGCGGTGGATACCTTGCAAAGAGCCATCAAATAGCGATACGTGAGTAGCACGTAAGTTTTCCGGTAATGTTGCTTCATCGGCCGCAAAGCCGTGGTTTTGCGAAGTGATCATCACAACGTTACGCTCTAAATCTTTTACTGGGTGGTTTGCACCGTGGTGACCAAACTTCATTTTCACCGTTTGCGCACCTGATGCTAGCGCCAGAATTTGGTGACCTAGACAAATACCAAAAATTGGTAGGCCTTTTTCTAGGAACACTTTGGTTGCTTCAATCGCGTAAGTACATGGTTCTGGGTCACCAGGGCCGTTCGATAAGAATACGCCATCTGGATTTAGTGCCAGAACTTCTTCCGCTGACGTTTCTGCAGGTACAACCGTTAAGCGGCAGCCGCGGTCAACCAACATTCGTAAGATGTTGCGTTTTGCGCCGAAGTCGTAAGCGACAACGTGGTATGGCAGCTCGCTGTCATCTTTCGCCTCTGGAAGTCCACCTTCAAGCGTCCACGAACCTTGCTTCCATTGATACGCTTCTTTTGTTGTAACTTCTTTCGCAAGGTCCATTCCTTTTAAGCCTGGGAATTCTTTTGCTTTCGCTAGTGCCAAAGCTTCGTCTAGGTTGTTGCCCGCAACAATACAGCCGTTTTGAGCACCTTTTTCACGCAGGATACGAGTGAGCTTACGAGTATCGATATCAGCGATGCCAACGATATTTTGAGACTTAAGATAATCAGAGAGGGATTGTTCGTTACGGAAGTTAGAAGCGATTAGAGGAAGATCGCGAATCACAAGGCCTTGTGCATGAATGGAAGAGGATTCTTCATCTTCGGAAGTGGTTCCGGTATTGCCAATGTGAGGATAAGTGAGAGTGACGATTTGCTGAGAATAGGAAGGATCAGTGAGGATTTCTTGATACCCCGTCATCGAGGTATTAAAAACGACTTCACCAACGGAAAGACCATCTGCCCCTATGGACACTCCGCGGAACACTGTCCCATCTTCTAGGACCAACAGTGCTAATTTACCCAAGACAACCTCCAGAATAAAAATGCAAAAAAAATAAATCAAACTGCAAACATGCCTTCCTTTACCTATAAAATCTACATAAATAGGTATTTCAGACAAATTGGCGGTATTCTAAAGTTGGACTCGAAACCTGTCAACCTACAATCAAAAATAAATGATTAATTTCTAGCGAGTAAGGTCATTTTGAATCAGTAAGGCCCAAAAAGATAACTTTTACATGCTATTACATAGAGGGGCATAGAGGTTTAATGAATTTTACAAATTTGAACTTTTTAGAGATCACAAAAAAGTATGAGTTTTTCACGCAAACGTTCAGCCGGCAAAAAAGACATTAGTTTTTAGGCATCAAAACCCAAAACACCCACAAAGCAACCAAAACAACAACAAAAGTAAGCACCAAAATACTTTCTGTTAGAATCATTTCATTTACAACTAATTCTATAGATATAAAAAAGCCGGCTACCGCCGGCGAATAATTATGTATTTAGAGTTCATTCAATCCCAAAACATCTGTCATGGTATAAAAGCCCGCTGGTTTGGCACTCAACCAAACAGCGGCCTTGACGGCGCCATTAGCAAACGTCATACGATCGGTCGCTTTGTGCGTTATCTCCACTCGTTCCCCGATATCAGCAAACATGGCTGTGTGCTCACCAACAATATCGCCAGCGCGAATTGTAGCAAAGCCGATCTCATCTTTAGTACGTTCACCTGTGATACCTTCTCGCGCATAGACAGCTACATCATTCAGCTTGTTGCCCATCGCACCAGCAATGGCTTCGCCCATCCCGATAGCGGTACCAGAAGGAGCATCAACTTTATGACGATGATGTGCTTCGACAATCTCAACATCACAGTAGCCGCCCATCACTTTGGCTGCTTTCTCAAGAAGCTTAAATACTAGGTTCACACCAACAGAGTAGTTAGGTGCCATGACAACAGGCACTTGCTTAGCGGCTTCGTCAATCAGTTCACGCTCTGCATCACTGAAACCAGTCGTCCCAATCACAATACTCTTTCCATGCTTCTTACACAGTTCAAGATTCGCCAACGTACTTACTGGGGCAGTAAAATCGATGATTACATCAAAATTATCGACGTCTTTAGCAAGATCATCCGTTAAGAACACATCGAATTTACCTTCACCACAAAGTTCACCGATATCGACACCGACAAGTGAGGACTCAGGTCGTTCTGATCCCGCGCTCACTGTCGCCTCTGGATTAAGGTGTGAAGCTTTAACCAAATTACGGCCCATTCGGCCTGCTGCTCCTGCGATTGCAATACGAACCATTGCGCTTTCTCTCCTTCTCTGGATAACGAGGTTTGCTCTCGTTCTCTCGTTTCGCTTAATCTATTTAAACTAACAACATACCGTGGTTACCACAAGCAAGTTCATCAGGCTTAAGCGAACTCTTTTACGACACGCTCCAAGATAGGCACGTTCGCTTCAGGAAAGGCATAGTTACCCAATTCTCTTATCTCAACCCAGCGACCTTCTTGACCTTCTCGGCCATAAGGCTCATTACTGAACTTAGATACCGTAATAAAATCAAACTTAAGTGATTTGTCTGGATAGTCATATTCCAAATGCTCGAAAAGGGCTTGCTCAGTAACTTCAATTCCTACTTCTTCTTCAAGTTCTCTTGCTAGAGCATGTTCAATACTTTCTCCTGACTCGACTTTCCCGCCGGGAAACTCCCAAAACCCGCCTTTATGCTTGTCGTCTGGACGCTTTGTAATAAAAATTTTTGATTTGTCTTGGTTAAAAATAATAGCCGCGACTATGTGAATTCTTTTCATAGGGTTTCCTAACTCTCAAGCCGTTACACTTCAACGGTCTTTGCATCTCTAAAACTATCCGATGCTATCAAAACTTATGAAATTCGACAGCCACAGAATTTGCTTAAAAAAAGAGCCGCCTAGGCGACTCTTTAAAACATTATCTGACTAATACGTTAGTCGATTTTGCCGTGGCACTGTTTATACTTCTTACCACTACCACAAGGGCAAGGCTCATTGCGACCTACTTTACGTTCATCACGTACCATTGGCTGACTTGAACCTTCTTCAGATTCTTCACCTTCAGAAAGAGGGTTTTGTGCTGCTGCGTGTTGCGCTTGAGCACGACGAGCGGCCTCTTCAGCTTGCGCACGACGTTGCTCTTCCATACGTTCAACTTCTTCTTGTTGCTGAACTCGAACGCGAGATAGAACAGTAATCACATCAGTTTTCAGCGCTTCTAGTAGACCTTCAAACAGTTCAAACGATTCACGCTTGTATTCCTGTTTCGGGTTCTTCTGCGCATAGCCGCGTAAGTGAATCCCCTGACGCAAGTGATCCATTGCTGCCAAGTGCTCTTTCCAAAGCGTATCCAACGTTTGAAGCATAACCGATTTCTCGAAGTTACGAAGTACTTGCGCACCCACCACTTCCTCTTTCTCTTTGTACACTTCAACGGCTAGATTGATGATCTTCTCGCGTAGCGCCTCTTCGTAAAGCTTATCGTCTTCTTCAAGCCATTGCTTCACTGGCGCATCAAGATCGAAGTCTGCTTTCAAGCGCTCTTGTAGACCTTCAACGTCCCACATATCTTCTAGTGATTGTGGCGGGATGTACTCATCAATAACCGCTGTTAGCACATCTTCACGGTTTTGCTCGATCATACCGCTGATGTCTTCAACGTTCATCAATTCGTCGCGCAGCTCGTAGACAACCTTACGCTGATCGTTTGCCACATCATCGTATTCTAGTAGCTGCTTACGGATATCAAAGTTACGACCTTCCACTTTACGCTGTGCTTTTTCAATTGAGCGAGAAAGCATTTTCGATTCAATTGCTTCGCCTTCTTCCATACCACTTTGGATAAGGCTCGCCATACGATCAGAAGTGAAAATACGTAACAAAGAGTCTTCCATAGATAGGTAGAAGCGAGATGAACCCGCATCTCCTTGACGACCAGAACGACCACGTAGCTGGTTATCAATACGGCGAGATTCGTGGCGCTCAGTACCAATGATGTGTAGACCACCAGCATCTAGTACTTGATCATGTACCACTTTCCACTCTGCTTTAATCGCATCGATTTGTTCTTGAGTTGGGTTCTCCAAAGCTTCCACTTTTGATTGCCAACTACCGCCAAGCACAATATCCGTACCACGACCGGCCATGTTGGTCGCGATAGTTACCGCACCCGGCATACCCGCTTCAGCAACAATTTCCGCTTCCTTCTCATGGAATTTCGCATTCAATACGTTGTGTTTGATCTTCGCTTTCTTCAAGGCGTTGGAGAGTAGTTCTGATTTTTCAATCGATACGGTACCAACCAATGTTGGCTGACCTTTCGCAACGCGCTCTTTGATATCTTCAATGATTGCCGCAAACTTCTCAGCTTCGGTACGGTACACCACATCCGGCATATCGTTACGAATCATAGGTTTGTTGGTTGGGATAACCACCGTTTCCAAGCCATAAATAGATTGGAACTCAAACGCTTCAGTATCCGCAGTACCTGTCATACCAGACAGTTTTTCGTATAAGCGGAAGTAGTTCTGGAAGGTAATCGAAGCCAAAGTTTGGTTTTCGTTTTGAATCTTAACGCCTTCTTTCGCTTCTACTGCTTGGTGAAGACCTTCAGACCAACGACGACCTGGCATTGTACGACCAGTATGTTCATCAACAATTACTACTTCACCTTCGTCAGTAACGATGTAATCAACGTTGCGCTCAAACAACACATGAGCACGCAAAGCGGCATTCACGTGATGTAACATGCTGATGTTAGTCGGAGAGTAAAGTGTGTCACCCTCTTCCATAAGACCATTTTTCACCAACAGTTCTTCAACGTACTCTTGGCCCGTTTCTGTGAGGTATACTTGCTTTGATTTCTCATCAACAGTGTAGTGACCATCACCACGATATTCTTCAGAGTCTTCTTTGTCTTGCTTTTTAAGATGCGGGATCAAAAGGTTGATTCGGGTGTATAGCTCAGAGCTATCTTCAGCAGGACCAGAAATGATTAAAGGGGTACGAGCTTCATCAATTAGGATTGAGTCCACCTCATCGACAACTGCAAAGAAGCGTTCACGTTGTACGCGATCTTCGCTACGGAAAGCCATATTGTCACGAAGGTAGTCAAAACCAAATTCATTGTTCGTTCCGTACAAGATGTCAGCTTGGTACGCTTCTTTTTTCTCTTGAGGAGGCATGTTTGGCACGTTTACGCCAACAGTCATACCTAAAAATTCAAATAGAGGGCGGTTTGTCTCTGCATCACGTTTAGCTAGATAATCGTTCACTGTTACAATGTGAACGCCTTTACCAGCCAGGGCATTTAGGTAAGCAGGAAGCGTTGCCGTCAGCGTTTTACCTTCACCCGTACGCATTTCAGCGATTTGACCCGCATTTAGAACCATACCACCGATAAGCTGGACGTCGAAGTGGCGCATACCGTAGACACGCTTAGATGCTTCACGAACCGTAGCAAAAGCTTCTGGAAGTAGTTTATCAAGAGTTTCACCCTTCTCTAGGCGCTCACGGAATTCAACCGTCTTTGCTTTTAACTCTTCGTCACTTAGAGCTTCGAATGTTGGCTCAAAGTTATTAATTTCTTTTACAATTTTTCTAAGGCGGCGCAGTGTTCGGTCGTTGCGACTGCCAATCACTTTTGTCAGTAGCTTAGTTATCATTTTTCGTGAATCTCTCTTTATTCAGACCGTTCCCGATCTACTCATAATGCCTTCAGTCTCTGCCAGTTTGGAACTAAGAATACTGAGATAAATCATTTATCAAAGATATTGAGTTCAAACATCCATATTTCAAGGCTAAGTTTTGAAACAATGTGGCTTAGTGTAAGGATTTTTAATCGATACAACCATAAATAGACGTATTTGTTTGAAGCACTCTGAAGTTTTTACTTAAAGTGGTGACTGATTAGCCGATATTGCATACCGCAATATGTGTAATCCATCCAGAGCAAACTTTGCTTTTTACCTTGCTACATTGTAAAACTGAAGCTAAAGACGTTAATGTAAACTATACCTTGATAGAAAGCTGCTCTAGAATAGCTATATCTCAACAAAATTAGATTTTACCTATGCGTGATCACCGTCCAACCTCGACTGAAGATGTTATTGCTGAGTCACAGTTCAAGCAGATTCAAGAACATGCTGGAGAAATCTTACAGCTTAACCAAGCTTTGCAAGAGATCTTACCCATGGGGACGGCCGATCATTGCCGAGTAGCGAATGTTCGTAACGGCCATCTATTGATCGATGTCTCTAGTGCCGCAATCAAAATGAAGATCGATTACGATCGCCTCATGATCCTAAATAAACTTCGTACTCAAGGCTTTGCCAAGCTGATGAGCGTTGAAGTGAGGATCAATCCTTCACTATATAGAAACCGCTTTCAACAAGACGACAGACCTAAGCGTCCACCACTAACAGAATCTGCAGCAAAGTCATTAATGACGATTGCCGACATGGCGCCACCTAAAATTCAAGAGCGTTTAAAACGATTAGCCGATATGGCAGAAAAGGAAGATCGTAAGTGAACGTTATTTCAATATGCTGAAAGCTTGAATGTTATTGATAAGTAGAAGATTAAAGCCAAATAGCAAAAAACCAGGCATAAGCCTGGTTTTTTATTAATTCTAATGCCAAGTATTTACGCAAGCACCATATTTGGTTCTGCGAATGCTACTGGTGAGCCGACTTCTTCTTCGAATGTAGTCCACTCCCACGCTTCCTGATCTGCAAGAACAGCACGTAACAGTTGGTTATTTAAACCGTGGCCAGATTTAAAGGCACGGAATTCACCAATGATTGGGTGGCCACACATGTAAAGGTCACCAATCGCATCCAACACTTTGTGAGTCACAAACTCATTTTCAAAGCGTAGACCTTCTTCATTAAGAATACGGTAATCATCCAAAACGATAGCATTGTCAAAACTACCACCCAAAACTAGGTTTTGAGATTGTAGATATTCGATATCACGCATAAAGCCAAACGTACGTGCTCGAGAAATCTCACGAACAAAGCCTTTTGACGAGAAATCAAACAGCAAACGTTGCTCGTCTGATTCAATCGCTGGGTGATTAAACTCAATTTCGAAGTCCATACGGAAGCCGTTAAATGGTACAAATTCTGCCCATTTATCACCATCTTCAAAACGAACTGGCTTTTTGATACGGATGAAGCGTTTTGGCGCATTTTGCGTTTCGATACCTGCTTGTTGTAGCAAGTATACAAATGGGCTTGCACTACCATCCATGATCGGAATTTCAGGTGCGTCTACTTCGACAACAATGTTATCGATGCCCATACCAGCAAGTGCCGCATTCAAGTGCTCAACAGTTGAAATACGCACACCTTCATCGTTTACCAATGCAGTACAAAGCATGGTGTCACGAACTGAAGCTGGATCAGCTGGAAAATCTACAGGTGGATTTACATCTGTACGACGGTAAATGATACCTGTATTTGCAGCAGCCGGGCGCAGAGTAAGTGTGACTTTACGACCAGAGTGGAGACCCACACCAGTTGTTTTCACTATTTCTTTCAGAGTACGTTGTCTGATCATCTGCTTGCCTCTCAAAAATTTGCTACAAAACACGGCCGTCTGTAACGTCGACCGTGAATGCTACCATAATTTTGAGCCATGTCAAATTTATGGGTTAAAGATTAATCAGCCTGACGACGCAAAAATGCCGGTATATCTAAATAACCACTTTCCTTTTCTTGCTTTGGAGCCGCAGAACTTTGGCTCGACGAAGCTGGAGAAGAAGGAGCAGTGTTTGTCGGCTGAGGAGTTACCTGTGGCTTCTCTTGCACTTGATTATTTTGCAAGGTCTGTGCCGGTTTTTCTTCAGCTTGCGTTGCCGCTGCTTGTTGCTGTGGTTGAGCTTGCGGCGTCGGTGCCACTTTCGCTTTACCACCCGCAACTAGCGTGATATCTGGCTTTTTCTCATTACCAATACCTGTCGCTACAACTGTTACGCGGATTTCGTCAGTCATATCAGGATCTAGAGAAGTACCGATAACAACAGTCGCATTGTCAGAAGCGAATGCCTTCACTGTATTACCAACCGTCTCAAACTCGTCAAGACGCATATCCAGACCAGCAGTAATATTGACAAGAACACCACGAGCGCCCGCTAGATCGATGTCTTCCAGAAGTGGGCTAGAAATTGCCATTTCAGCCGCTTCTTCAGCACGGTCTTCACCTTTGGCGATGCCGCTACCCATCATTGCGTGACCCATTTCAGACATTACAGTTCTTACGTCCGCAAAGTCGACATTGATCATGCCAGGGCGAGTAATTAGCTCAGCAATACCTTGAACGGCATTCTTAAGAACATCGTTAGCGCTTGCAAAAGCTTCTAGTAGTGTTACACCACGACCAAGTACTTTAAGTAGCTTTTCGTTTGGAATCGTGATCAAAGAGTCAACATGCTTAGAGAGCTCATCGATACCTTGCTCAGCAAATGCCAAACGCTTTTTACCTTCAAAACTAAACGGTTTAGTTACTACCGCTACTGTTAGAATGCCAAGCTCTTTAGCCACTTCAGCAATAACAGGCGCTGCACCAGTACCGGTACCGCCACCCATACCAGCTGCGATAAACACCATATCGGCGCCAGTCAGGGAATCTTTAATTCGATCTCTGTCTTCGAGAGCTGCGTCACGGCCAACCTGTGGATTAGCACCTGCACCCAGACCTTTAGTAATATCACCACCGATCTGAATAACATTGCCAACGCTTGTCTTACGAAGTGCTTGCGCATCAGTGTTGACGCTGATGAATTCCACACCTTCGATGGATTCACGCACCATGTGTTCAACGGCGTTACCACCGCCGCCACCAACCCCAACGACCTTGATTACTGCATCGTCAGACATTTCCATCATCGGTTCAAACATGTGTTGTCTCCGTTTATCCTGCAACTCAGGTTAAAACTCTTTTTGTATCCAGTTACGCAATTTATCGAAAAAGCCAGTTACAGATGAGCGTTTAGGTTCATTATAATCGCTATCGTCGCTAGACTGCATGTCTCTTGCGTAATGAAGTAATCCAACTGCCGTAGAATGGTACGGCTCTTTTACATAGTCAGTTAATCCGCTGACTTCGAGCGGTTTGCCGACCCTTACTTGATTGCGGAATACGCGTTCCGCACATTCTACCACTCCGTCCATTTGCGCAGCACCGCCGGTGAGTACAACTCCCGCAGCCAGATGGTGCTTGATACCCTCTTCGCGCAATTTTGCTTGTACAGAGTCGATAGTTTGGTTAACCAGTCCCATAAGCTCAGAGTAGCGTGGCTCAATCACTTCTGACAACGTTTGACGTTGCAGGCTACGTGATGGTCGTCCACCTACGCTTGGTACATTAACCGTGTCATCCTTACTGACCAGTTCACTCAAAGCACAGCCATATTTGACTTTTATTTCTTCAGCATCGCTCACTGGCGTACCAAAAGCAAAAGCAATATCACTGGTTACAGCATTTCCTGCGTACGAAAATACTTCTGTGTGACGTAACGCACCGCCAGTCCAGATGGCCACATCCATCGTGCCGGCGCCAATATCAACCACACAAACTCCAAGCTCTCTTTCATCCTCGGTGATTACTGCATTACTAGCAGCAAGCCCAGAAAATACGAGTTGTTCTACTTTAAGGCCGCAGCGTTCTACCGCCTTAATAATATTGCGTGCCATGTCATTATGGCATGAGATAAGGTGGACACTCACTTCCATTCTTACCCCAGATAAACCAAGCGGATTTTTGATTCCTTCTTGGTAATCAATGGTGAACTCCTGCGGGATCACATGAAGAATTCGCTGTTCATCACCGATTTTAATCGATTTTGCGGTATGGATAGCGCGATCCATGTCTTCTTGAGACACCTCTTCATCAGAAATCGTGCCCATACCTTTTTCAATTCGGCTTGCGATATGCTTACCAGACAACGAAATGAAGACTCGGCTGATCTGGCACTCTGCCATTAATTCAGCTTGATCAATTGCACGTTGTACTGATTTTACAACCGACTCCAAATCATTCACGCCACCTTTATCCATGCCGCGTGAGGGGCTACTACCTGCGCCAATAATATTAATTTGACCGTCTGGTAAAACCTCACCCACTAGAGCCGATACGGTTGCAGTGCCTATATCAAGACCAACAATAATGTTGTCATCAGCGGCCTTAGTCATCTGTACTCTCTTCTAACTCTTGTTCAGGAAACCAACCAACTGCGGCTCCTGTATCGTACCTAAGATCGATATAACTGATTCTTTGCGTGTCACTGCCAAGCTTGTTATAGAGCTTAAAAAAGCGCTCTATACGCTCAAGAAGAGACTCTTTACCGAGCTCCAATCGAATACCGTTATCAAGGATGATTTGCCAAGCTCGTCGCTCGTTTAATACCAGAGACGATATCGCTAAACCCAATTGCTGAAACTTAGGACTCAAATCACGGTAAGTCTGTAAGACTTCCGGTCCGCTATCTTTGGGTCCGTACAGCTTCACTTTTTCTTCTTGCAACAGAGCAACATCTCCATCAAAAACGAACCCGTTTTTATCTAACAGTTCGTTGCCATTCCAAATGGCTTCTGGTTGATGCTCCGTCAAAAAAACTTTTACTGTATCCGGCCACTGCTTTCGGATTGCGGCATGCGCTACCCATGGCAGAGCTTCGACACTTTGCTGTAATACATCAATATCCTGAGACATAAATGTACCGATGTGATCAATTCGACTAAATGCAGCCTGCACATCGTCAGCTTGGACATACTCCAGTTTCCCCTGAAGTACTATTTTGGAGAGAGGTAACCTTTGGTCATCCCACATCCAACTGATCGCCGCGTACAAAACAGAACTAATTAAAGTCACAACCACAACGAAAAATAACGCACCCAAGATTTTTTCTTGGCGACCACGGTTGTTACCCGTGTTTGGTCGCTCGTCATTCAGTGCAATATTCAACAACGTCTTCGTTTCCTGACTTTTGTCGTGTACTTTTTACCCATATAATTACGCAGAGGTAAAAGTCTTGACTTTAACCTTGGGATTATACTGAGCTCTTGTAAACTATCAAACACTGATAGCAATAAATCACAATGATATTGACGCAAAATCGAGATCTGAGTCTTTATCTGTCCTTCGCGTCAACAATATGTGTCAGCCAAGCATCTTGTTTATATTCAATTTAAGACCTGCCAGCTGTTTCGCCACTTTACCAATATCACCCGCACCTTGCGTTAAGATTAGGTCGCCGTCTTGTATAACGTTAGCTAAAACTGAAGGTAATTGCTCGATTTCTGGAACAAAAATCGGATCTACCTTGCCTCGGCTGCGAATTGTGCGACATAAAGCGCGCCCATCAGCCCCTGCAATCGGCTTTTCACCCGCTGCGTAAACATCCAGCATGATCAATACATCTACCTGTTCAAGCACATTCGCGAAATCATCGTATAAATCACGAGTACGGCTATAACGGTGCGGTTGGAAAATCATCACCAAACGCTTGTCTTGCCAACCACTGCGTGCTGCATTAATGGTTACATCCACTTCTGTGGGATGATGGCCGTAATCATCAACAAGCATTGCATGGCCGTTGCCAGTATCAAACTCGCCAAGGTGATCAAAACGTCTTCCCGTACCTTGCGTACCAGCCATTGCCTTTAGGATCGCATCGTCTTCAATGTCATCTTCAGTAGCAACCGCAATCGCAGCAGACGCATTCAATGCATTGTGACGACCTGGAATATTCAGCGTGATATCTAAGTTAGCTCGCCCTTTACGTACTACCGTAAATTTGCCTTGCTGCCCCTCTTGACGATAATCTTCAATACGTACGTCGGCATCTTCAGAAAAACCGTAAGTTATCACTTGACGACTGATACGTGGGATTAACTCTCGAACCACAGGATCATCAATGCAAACAATTGCTTGGCCGTAAAACGGTAGATTATGAAGGAAATCGATGAAGGTTTGCTTTAAGGTTTCAAAGTCACCACCATAGGTATCCATATGATCGGCTTCGATATTGGTAACAATGCTCACCATTGGTTGCAAGTGCAGGAATGACGCGTCACTTTCATCTGCCTCTGCAATTAGAATACGACTCGAGCCTAGACGCGCATTTGTACCTGCGCTTTTCACCAAACCGCCATTCACAAACGTTGGATCAAGACCGGCTTCAGAATAGATTTGAGTGACAAGAGCGGTCGTCGTGGTTTTACCGTGTGTACCCGCAACGGCAATACCGTGACGGAATCGCATCAATTCAGCCAACATCTCTGCGCGGCGTACAATAGGGATGCGTAATTCACGTGCCGCCATCACTTCTGGGTTTTCTTCGTTGATCGCCGTTGACACAACAACCACACTTGCTTTTTCTACATTACTGGCTTGATGACCAATAAATACCGTCGCACCTTTTGATACCAAACGCTCTGTCACAGCGTTCTCTGATAGATCAGAACCTGTGATTTGGTAGCCTTCGTTCAACAGCACTTCTGCAATGCCGCTCATGCCCGCACCACCAATACCGATGAAGTGGATGGATTTCACGCGGCGCATCTCTGGCACCATTGCGCGAATCTGAGCTAAGTCTTGTGTATGTTGGATTGTCATCAATTCTATTCTCAATAATTCGGTTAACGCTTTTCGGTCAAAGCGACAATGGCTTGTGCGACAACTCGGTCAGCATTCAATTTTGCAGCGCCACGCGCTTGCTCAGCCATTGTAAGTAAAGCTTGGCGATCCAATTGTTGGATCTGCTGAGTCAGAGACTCAACGGTTAAATCTGGTTGTTCAATCATTTTCGCCGCGCCGCAATCCACCAAATGGTCTGCATTAAGTGCTTGCTGGCGGTCTTTGTGCATGAATGGAACAAAAATAGCGCCTACACCTGCCGCCGAGACTTCAGAAACGGTTAACGCTCCAGAGCGACAAACTAAAAGGTCAGCCCATGCGTAAGCTTCTGCAACGTCATCAATGAATTCCATTACTTCTGCATTTACCACACCATTAGCTTGGTATGCTGCATTCACTTCTTCGGCGGCACCTTTGCCCGCTTGATGACGAATACAGTAATCTTCGCCCAATTTCGACATCACTTCTGGCAGAGTTTGGTTAAGAATACGTGCGCCTTGGCTGCCACCCATCACCAAAATGCGAATTGGACCTTGGCGCTCTTGCATGCGCTCAATTGGCGCTGCTAATTGAGTCACATCTTCACGAACTGGGTTCCCAACCACTTCGGCATTTGGAAAAGCGCCTGGGAAAGCCTGAAAAACCTTCTTAGCGATTTTCGATAACCATTGGTTCGTTAAACCTGCTACTGCATTTTGTTCATGCAGAACAACAGGAATGCCACTCATCCAAGCGGCAATACCGCCCGGGCCGCTAACATAACCGCCCATACCAAGCACTGCGTCTGGCTGCCAGCGTTTCATGTGAGCACGAGCCTGCATAATGGCATTGATAATTTGAAATGGTGCTGCAAGAAGACGTTTAACGCCTTGACCTCGTAACCCTTTCACTTTGATAAAGTCGATTTCAATGCCATGTTTTGGCACCAAATCCGCTTCCATTCGATCCGCCGTACCTAACCAACGGATCTCCCAACCTTGCTCTTGAAGCTGTTTTGCTACCGCCAAACCTGGGAATACGTGACCGCCAGTACCACCAGCCATCACCATCAAACGTTTATTTTGTTTCATTAGCTTGTTGTTCTGATTGTTGTTGCTCGCGTTTCAAGCGGCATTCGTAATCGATACGCAGTAGTATGGACACTGCGACGGACATAATTATTAGACTAGAACCACCATAACTGATGAGTGGAAGTGTTAAACCTTTAGTTGGAACAATACCGGCGGCAGCTCCAACATTAACCAAGGTTTGAAACGCAAACCAAATACCAATTCCGAAAGCCAGATAACCTCCGAACATTTCGCCTTCTTCAAATGCACGCTTGCCGATGTAAACCGCTTTTAGCACCAAGCTAAAAATCAGCATTAAGACCAGCACTACGCCTACGAAACCAAGCTCTTCAGCAAGTACGGCAAACACAAAGTCGGTATGCGCTTCCGGTAGATATTCCAGTTTTTGAATTGAATTACCGAGACCTTGTCCGAACCATTCACCACGACCAAACGCCATCAAAGACTGAGTCAACTGATAGCCACTGCCAAATGGATCTTCCCACGGGTCAAGGAAGGAGGTTACTCGTCGCATACGGTATGGCTCGACGAGAATCAAACCTACTACAGCGCCGATACCTGCCACCATCAAGGCGAGAAACTGGGTTAGTTTTGCACCTGCGATAAAAAGCATGCCAAACAGCGTGACCAGCATCACGACGACCGTCCCCAAGTCTGGCTGACCAAGTAGTAATACTGCGAAGAAGGCAAACACCATGATTGGCTTCATAAAGCCACCAAAGAACGTTTGTCGTACTTCGTCTTGCTTTCGAACTAAGTAACCAGACATGAAGATAAACAGCGATAGCTTCGCGACTTCCGCTGGCTGAAGGTTAAACAGCCCAAGGGGAATCCAACGAGACGCACCATTAACCGACTTACCCGCCAAGAGCACGATGATCAACAGTGCGAAAGAAGCCCAAAGTAAGTAATGGCTCTTCTTAAACCACTCTTGCAAAGGCACTTGCAAAATAACAGCGGAGGTCCCTAACGCCAGCACGAGAAACGTCGCATGACGAAACATAAAGTGGAACGGCTGTTCCGTTAATCGAGAGCTGATTGGAAATGATGCAGAGGTTACCATGACCAAACCAGTCAACATCAAACCCAGTGCAATCCACACTAACTGACGATCAAACATCGCCTCTGGGGCTGGATGCTTGAGCCAATTGCCAATACTGCGTTTAACGTTACCTAAACCCACGAAGTGTGTAACCTTTAATTATGCATATTTCTGAGCAAGAGCAGCGAAAGCATCACCTCTTGCCATAAAGTTGTCGAATTGATCAAAGCTAGCACATGCAGGAGACAGCATCACCATATCACCTGGTTTTAACTGCGAAGATACTTGTTGAATCACATCTTCCATAGTGTCGAAACGTATTGCAGATTCATGCAGTGGCATAAATTCATCGCCATCAGCGCCAAAGCAACACAGTTGCAAGTTAAGCGTCGCGAAGATCGGTTTTAATGGCGAGAAGTCAGCACCTTTGCCAACACCACCAACGAGTAAGTAGAGCTTGCCTGTCGATTCCAAACCAGATAGCGCAGCCATAGTGCTGGCAATATTAGTTGCTTTAGAGTCATTCACCCATTTGACGCCTTGATTATCCGCAACCACCTGGCATCGGTGTGTCAGTCCCGTGTAATTTTTAAGTGCATTCAATGCTTTGTGATAGTTTACGTCCGCAGCTTTTAATAGCGCTAAAGCAACCAGAGCGTTAGATAAGTTGTGCTTACCAACCAACTTAAGCTCATCACTTGCGACAACTCGTTGACCGTGATCGAGCAGCCAAGTACGGTTGCCATCCACCTCGAGACCAAAGTCCTGATTGTCGCTGCCAAATGTCACCAATGGCATCTCTGCGTCTGGGAAGGTTTCTTGATCATCACGGTTCACGACTGCAAGAGCAGCATGGTTAAAAATACGCAACTTAGCTTGTCGATAGTCAGACATGCCTTGATAACGATCCATATGATCTTCAGAAAGATTCAGAAACGCAGCGGCTTTGAGCTTTAAGCTTGACGTCGTTTCTAACTGGAAGCTCGAGAGTTCGAGTACATATAGGTCTGCGTCTTGTTCTAACAAATCCAGAGCAGGCACACCGATGTTACCACCAACGCCAACATCCAAACCTGCAGCGTTAGCCATCACACCTGTGAGGTCGGTTACTGTGCTCTTACCGTTTGAGCCCGTAATCGCAATCACCGGTTTCTGCACCGCCCAAGCGAATAACTCGATATCACCTACTACTGCCGTACCTTTTGCTAATACGGCTTGGATCTCTGGTGTCGCTAGCGCAATACCAGGGTTGGTCACGATAAGATCCGCGTCAGAAAGCCAGTCTGTATTCCAACCACCACTATGCAGTTGAACATCTTCCGGCAAGCGCTCTGCACCCGGAGGGTTTACGCGAGTATCAATGACTTTGACCACAAGCTGTGGCTGATTTTTTCTTAGGTGTTTAACGACAGAGAGCCCGGTAATACCGAGCCCTACGACGACAACACTATGTATGTTTTGCCAACGTTCCATATTTGATCACACTGTAAATCTTGTTCTTGGAAAGTGCGATTAACGCACTTTCAATGTCGCAAGACCAATCAGAACAAGAACCATAGAAATAATCCAGAAACGCACGATTACGCGAGGTTCTGGCCAACCTTTCAATTCGTAGTGGTGGTGAATCGGTGCCATACGAAAAATGCGCTGACCACGCAGTTTGTATGAACCCACCTGTAGAATTACCGACAGCGTTTCCATCACAAACACACCGCCCATGATCACCAACACCAACTCTTGACGAACGAGAACAGCAATAGTGCCTAACGCGCCGCCAAGCGCTAGTGAGCCGACATCACCCATGAACACTTGTGCTGGATACGTGTTAAACCACAAGAAACCAAGGCCTGCACCGACGATTGCTGTACATACGACAACCAACTCAGAAGCATGTGGTAAGTATGGAATATGAAGGTATTCAGAGAAGTTAACGTTACCGGTCGCCCATGCAATAACCGCGAAGCCTGCTGCAACAAGAACCGTTGGCATGATTGCCAAACCGTCTAGACCATCAGTCAGGTTAACCGCGTTACTTGTACCTACAATGACAAAGTAAGTCAGAATGATATACATCAAACCAAGCTGCGGCATGATGTCTTTAAAGAATGGCACCACTAGCTGAGTTGCTGCTGTGTCTTTACCGTAAGCATACAATGCGAAAGCGACGACAAACGCGATCAACGACTGCCAGAAGTACTTCCAACGCGCGATCAAGCCATCGGTATTTTTGCGTACCACTTTACGATAATCATCAACAAATCCGACCGCACCGTAGCCAAGTAAGACTGTCAGTACCGCCCATACGTAAGGGTTGGATAAGTCTGTCCATAGCAAAATCGTGATTGAGATGGCCGCTAAGATCATGATACCGCCCATTGTTGGGGTACCACGCTTACTAAAGTGAGATTCAGGACCTTCGTTACGCACTACCTGACCAATTTGCAGCATTTGCAAACGCTTGATCATGATTGGTCCCATCCATAATGACAGACCTAGAGCGGTTAATACGCTTAGGATTGCTCGAAAAGACAAGTATTCAAACAATCGGAAAAAAGACAGGTATGGCTGTAGCAGCTCGGCAAGCCAAATAATCATTAATAATACTCCTTCAAAGCAGCAGCGACTTCAAACATACGTGCACCATTCGCTCCTTTCACCAATATCGTATGGTTTTCAGGAACGGCTTGGTCTAGATGCTGCTTGATGTATTCAATCATCTCTTGGTGCGTCTCAAAATGAATGCCTTGGCAAAGATCACTGATCACCTTGGCGTCTGCACCATATGTGAGAACATGTTCAAATTTTTGTGGGGCAGCATGTTCCCCGACTTGACGATGAAGTGCAAGACTTTCCTCGCCCAATTCCGCCATATTACCTAAAATCAGCCAGCGTTGACCTGGGAAAGCGGCCAATAAATCAACTGCCGCTTTCATGGCTGGCACGCTCGCGTTGTAGCTGTCGTCAATCAATTTTATCTTTTCGCTCAGCGCTTCAACCTCGACGCGACCTTTCACTTTGTTCAAATGTTTAAGGCCAGCGCGAACCTCTTCTAATGTGGCGCCCATTTGTAACGCAATAATAGAAGCAGCGATCGCATTCGCAACGTTGTGTTGACCTATAATACCCAGAGACAGTTCAATTTCTTGTGAGCTTGCTGCGATATGTAAGTCAAAGCTTGCTTCACCTGCGGCGTTCAATACGATGTTAGAAGCGAAGAAGTCTGCATCAGTATTACTTTGTGAAAAAGTAATGACTTTCTTATCTGCTAACACTTCATCCCACTTGGCTTCACCATTGCTGTCTAGGTTAACAATCGCAATACCACCAGCTGAAAGGCCTTGGTAGATTTCACCTTTGGCTTGTTTCACGCCATCGATAGAACCAAAGCCTTCAAGGTGAGCGGCGGCTACATTGTTCACTAACGCGATATCTGGTTTTACTAACTGAGTCGTGTAAGCAATTTCACCTATATGATTAGCACCAAGCTCAATCACGGCATAATCATCATCCTGCTGTGAGCGCAATAATGTCAACGGAACACCAATATCATTATTGAAGTTACCCGCCGTGAATAACACTTTGCCTTTCAATTGCAGGATACTCGCAACCATTTCTTTTACGGTCGTTTTACCGCAACTTCCGGTGATGGCAACGGTAGGTGTTTTGCATGCTTGATGCACCCAAGAAGCAAACTCACCCAATGCAAGTTTGGTATCCGACACCACAATTTGCGGCACATTCACATCTAAGCGTTTTTCTACGAGTAAAGCACCGGCACCTGCATCTACCGCTTGTTGGCAAAAGTTGTGCGCATCAAAGCGCTCCCCAACTAACGCGACGAATAAAGCCCCACGCTCAATCGTTCGTGTATCAGTAGAAACCGCGTCGATAAGTAGCTCGTCGCCGAATCGCTCACCACGAGTGATGTCTGCAATTTGAGATAACGTTACTTTGATCATGAGGTCAATCCTAAAAGTTGCATTGCGGACTCGCGGTCGGAGTAATGAATCGTTTCGCCATTACGAATCTGATAATCTTCATGGCCCTTTCCAGCTAACAAGATAATGTCATTTGGCGAAGCATTTTCAATGGCATAAGACAGCGCTTTGAAGCGGTCATGCTGAACAATCGCTTCAGCAGGTTTTGACAGCCCAGCTAACATATCTTTCACAATCTGAACCGGATCTTCGCTGCGTGGGTTATCGTCAGTCAACACCACTCTGTCGCCCAGACGCTCTGCAATTTCCGCCATCATTGGGCGCTTACCTGCATCGCGATCGCCACCGCAGCCAAAAATAGCCCACAGCTGGCCTTCACAATGAACTCGTAAAGCTTGCAGCGCTTTTTCTAAAGCATCAGGAGTATGAGCATAATCGACCACGACTTTGGCACGATCCTCAGTTTGGAATAACTCCATTCGGCCGAGTACGGGTTGCAGTTGACCTGCAGTTTCGAGTAACGCTTGTTTCTCTTTACCTAAGCTTAATAAGGTCGCAAAAGCGAGCATTAAGTTGGTTGCATTAAACTCACCAATCAATGGCGCGTGCAATTCACCTGAGCCAAATTTACCATCGAACTTAATAGTAATCCCTGACTCTGCGTAACTGACTTCCGTCGCCCAAATTGCGCTTTCAAATTCAGTGTTCGGCTTGAGCGAGACAGCGATCGCATTACTTAACTGCGACGCCCATTGATGACCGACTTCATCATCAACATTGATAATGGCACGTTCACATTGGTGTTGCGTGAACAACCCAAGCTTTGCATTGGCATACTCTTCCATCGTGCCATGATAATCTAAGTGGTCACGACTTAAGTTAGTAAACACGCCCGCCGCAAATGATAATGCTTTGACACGACCTTGCGTCAGGCCATGAGAAGATACTTCTAGCGCGGTGTATGTGGCTTGTTGATTTGCGAGAGAGGAGAGCGTTTTCTGAATTTCAACGGCATTCCCCGTTGTATTCGCAGCTTGTTGCAAGTTATTGAGGAAGCCATTTCCTGTTGTTCCCATTACCGCCGCTTTATGGTCAAGCAGTTCTAGCCATTGCGCTATTAACTGGGTAATGGTGGTTTTGCCGTTGGTGCCGGTGACACCAATCAAATCCATATCAGGGTAAGCATAGATCTTTCCAGCAATTGCGGATAAACGTTGGTCCAACCTATCAATGTAAATGACGGGAACATCATCAATGATTTCCACCGTACCATGTGTTTTGACATCGCAGGCTTGCGCCAGGGCTGCATTTGCACCTTGCTCAATTGCAGAGGCAATGAATTTACGCCCATCCACAACATGGCCAATCACTGCTACAAACGTGGTTCCAGGTTGAACTCTTCGGCTGTCGAGCTCCAATTCAGAAACAAGAACGGACGATAAGCTAGGGCAATCCACCCAAGGGGAAAGCAGCACGTCCATACTGATGGCTTTAGTCATATTTGTTCTCCGAGCTTTGGCTCAGGTTTTCTTAATTTTGTTTGCTCAGTAAACCACAGGGCTTACTGTTGGAATTTGTTTTCGTCAGGTGCAACATTGAGTATTTGTAGCGCGCCTTTCATGATTTCAGAGAAGACAGGAGACGCTACCGAACCACCATAGTAGTCATCGCCTTGAGGCTCATTTACGATCACTACTAAAGCAATTCGCGGATCGCTAACCGGAGCAAGCCCAGCCGTGTAGGTGATGTACTCATCGCTGTACCCACCGGCAGAAGCTTTACGTGATGTACCTGTTTTCGCTCCCACTCGATAACCAGGAACTGCCGCTCTGCGAGCCGAGCCCCCTTTTTGAGTTACGGTTTCCAACATGTCTAATACTTGACGCGCATACTTCGCACTCACCACTTGGCGTGACATGTCATGATCATTGCTTTCGATAATATGAATAGGCTCGTATTTGCCAAGGTTTCCAAGCGTCGCATAAGCATGGGCTAGCTGGATTGGTGTAATTGATAGACCATAACCAAACGCAATCGTGGCGCGCTCAATTGGCGACCAACGAGTTCGTGTAGGAAAAATACCCGTCACTTCCCCGACTAGGTTTAGGCCAGAAAGCTCACCAAAACCCACTGAACTGTACAGCCCAAGAAGCGCCTCTACCGGCATTTGCATTGCTAGCTTCGTCACACCGATATTACTCGACTTTTTAAGGATCGTGGTCAAGCTCGCTTTGCCTACGCGAGAGACATCTCTGACTCGACTACCACCTAAACGTAGGACACCATTACCGGTATCTACGATGGTATCTTTATCGGCTATCCCATTTTCTAAGGCGGCTAAAATAACGAAAGGCTTAATGGTCGAACCGGGCTCCATTGAGTCTGTGATCACTCGGTTACGCATTTGATAGCTTTGCCAATCGCTACGATTGTTAGGGTTGTAAGAAGGAGCATTAACCATGGCCAATACGGCGCCCGTTTTTACATCCAACATGACAACGGAACCTGAAGTGGCGCGGTGGTCCGCAACGGCTTGCTTAATCGCACGATACGCAATCGCCTGTAGGCGCTGATCGATGGTTAACTGAAGTGATTTACCTTCTTGCTTGTCTTGCCAAGCAATGTTTTCCACAACACGACCATAACGGTCTTTACGAATAGTTTTCTTACCCGCCGCGCCAGTGAGCCATTCATCGTAGCTACGCTCCACACCTTCTAGGCCATGCCCGTCAATGCCTGTTACACCGACTAAGTGAGCACTAACCTCACCTGCAGGATAATAACGACGAGATTCCGACTTAAGGCCAACACCTGGCAGCTTTAGCTCACGAATATAGTTCGCCATGGCCGGACTGACCTGGCGCTGCAAGTAGATAAAGCGGCGTTTTTCATTGCGCTTGATTTTGTCTATTAACCCTTGTCGGTCAATACCAAGAACATCCGCTAATGCATGCCAACTTTTGGTCTGGCTTAACGCGTTTTCTTTAAATATCGTGGCAGGATCTGCCCAAACCGCCTCAACCGGTACACTGACAGCAAGCGGCTCACCATTTCGATCCGAAATAATACCGCGAGCAGAAGGAATGGATTTAACACGAACCGAACGTAGGTCACCTTGTTTAATCAGGTTATCTGGCTCAATGATTTGGATGTAGGCTACGCGTGCCACCAAAAGGGCAAATGCACAAAAAACAAAAAACAGTAATAGATGGAAGCGCCAACGAATCAAGAAAGATTCTTCGACCGCCACTTTCACTGCTTTGTTATCGGTTTTCTTATCCCCCGTAGCCGCTTTCTCTTTTGCTACAGGTTTACGCTTATTGGCTTGTTTCGTGTTGGATTTTTTTCTAATCATTTGAGCGTGACAACCACTTCTTTATCGCCATCAGGTCGTTTCATTTCAAGTTCTTTTTTGGCAAGGTCTTGAACACGACTGTGTTCCGCGAGGGCAGTTTCTTCCAACATTAAGTTACGCCATTCGCTATCTAATCGTTCTCGTTCAACCAACGTATGGTCTTTCTCGGTGATCGCTTGACGCGCATGGTGGGTAGCAAATACCACTCCCATTGCCGATGCCACGATCAATAGCAACAACAGTAATGGCCAGCGACCAACAGTGAGGAGATCCGTTGCAATCAACTTAGCAAGATTAGGAGTGGATTTCGTCATAATAATTAAAGCTTTTCTGCAATTCTTAACACAGAGCTGCGCGAACGAGGGTTCATTTCAATTTCTTGTTTGCTTGGTTTAATCGCTTTGCTCACCGCTTTCATATTCGCACTACCAAGAGCACGAATTTGCTCTTCCGTCATTGGAATACCGTGTGGCACTTCAGGCCCTTTGCTCTCTTTACGGATAAAACGTTTGACCATACGGTCTTCCAGAGAGTGGAAGCTAATCACAGATAAACGGCCTTCAGGAGCAAGAATGCTCGCCGCGCCTTTAAGTGCCGTATCAATTTCTTCTAACTCACTGTTGATGTAAATACGAAAAGCCTGGAAAGCACGAGTCGCAGGGTGTTTTTTCTCTTTAAAACTTTTCGGTGCGGCATCTGAAATCAATTTTGCCAGCTGACCAGTGCGAACCATTGGCTCATTTTCTTCATCTTCACGGTAGGCAACAATCGCTTTTGCAATACGGCGCGCATGTTTATCTTCCCCGAACTCGCGAATGACCCAAGTGATATCATCGAGGTCTGCTTCCATCAACCATTGAGATACTGGAATACCTGATGTCGGGTCCATACGCATATCTAGCGGACCATCTTTCATAAAGCTAAAGCCACGCTCTGCGTCGTCTAACTGAGGAGAAGAAACGCCTAAATCCAGAAGAACACCATCCACTTTTCCAACTAGCCCATACTCTTCAGCATACTCAGCAATACCAGAAAATGGACCATGAATAATGGTGAAGCGAGGGTCATTGATTTTGCCTGCCTCAGCGATCGCTTGAGGGTCACGGTCGATACTGTACAGTCGGCCATTTTCACCGAGTTTAGATAGAATTGTCCGGCTGTGACCGCCACGGCCAAATGTTCCATCAATATAGACGCCGTCTGGTTTGATAGCTAAGCCATCAATGGATTCATTTAATAACACGGAAATATGTTGGAAGGTTTCGGTCATAGCTTTCTCGTTGAATGATCTTGAAGCGATTCTTTAGTGTACTGATTTCCTACATCATCGCCACCACAAGTCTAAAGTTAGACGTGATTTACGCCAAGTTTATTGGTAATGACATAGTTTGCGTCAATTAAATGCAAAAAACCCATCACTACCGAAGTAGAGATGGGTCTCGAATAGGTGGAGCCGACACATAAGCCGGGTTCTGTTCCGCTTGCGCGGCGGTAGCCATTCGTCTAGGCCAGCAATCACTCACTGGCTCGAGCAACCTACCCGCCTCCTTACGCGAGCAACGCAATGTGGAGGCCTATTTGGTCTTGCTTCAGGTGGAGTTTACCCTGCTACGAACTATTGCTAGTCGTCCGGTGCGCTCTTACCGCACCCTTTCACCCTTACCTGTACCCTTACGGGCCATCGGCGGTCTTCTCTCTGCTGCACTTGTCGTAGGCTTGCGCCCCCCAGGCGTTACCTGGCACCTTGCTCTATGAAGCCCGGACTTTCCTCCCCTTTGTCAGTCTCCCGAAGGACGTCAACGTCAGTCTCCCAAAGGGACTTCGACGTCAGTCTCCCGAAGGACATCAACAAAGCAGCGACTACCCAGTCAGCTCCGAGGGCGGATTGTATAGAGTTCTCACTTCAGAGTCTAGTTAGATCACAGATATGATGAAATGAATGCACTAAGTGATGACTTTTTAGTCAGCGCGCCAAAAATAGATAATAAAAAGGCCGATTCCTAAACATCAGCCCTCATTGACCATTTATCTCGCTAGCGGCACTTAGTCTAAGTTTTCTAAGCCCCATTTATATAGCGCATTCTTCTTCAAGTTATGTATTTCTGCCACCAAAGCAGCTGCTTTTTTCAAAGGCAGCTCTTTGGTCAAAATCCCTAACGTGCGTAAAGCATCTTCAGGTAGTGAGTCGTCTGTTGTTTCACGATGGCCATGTACCAACAATACCATTTCACCACGCTGTTGGTTATCGTCACTTTTCACCCATTTAATCAGCTCACCTAACGGCATGCCTTGAATGGTTTCAAAGGTTTTTGTTAGCTCTCTTGCCAACACAACTTCTCTATCTGGGCCAAGAACGTCTAACATGTCTTGTAGAGAGTCTAAAATACGGTGCGGTGACTCGTAAAAAATACACGTACGCTCTACCGAAGCAATCTCTAGGAATTTATCCTTACGACCTTTGCTTTTCGGTGGTAAAAAACCTTCGAAGCTAAAGCGATCAGATGGCAAGCCAGAGGCACTTAACGCCGTAATGACCGCACAGGCACCTGGAAGAGGCACAACTCTAACGCCCGCTTGACGACATTTTGTCACCAAATGGTATCCTGGGTCGCTGATAAGTGGCGTACCAGCGTCAGAAACTAATGCGATAGACTGACCGGAAAGCAGCTTTTCTACCAAAACTTGTGCTTTTTGCTGCTCATTGTGGTCATGTAGAGCAAAAGTTTTGGTTTGAATATTGAAGTGAGACAGTAATTTGCCCGTATGTCGAGTATCCTCAGCGGCAATGATGTCCACAGTCGACAGAATTTCGATAGCACGTTGGGTGATATCCGCTAAATTTCCGATTGGAGTCGGTACGATATAGAGAGTTGGCCCCTCATTCGGCAACTTATTTTTATCTGTCATTTGTTTACCATCACTTCAACGATTAATATAGAGACAATTTTGTACAAAATTATAGAGAACTCACGGCAATGATTAACCATAAGAGACTCAGTGTACCACGCATACTTACTCCTGTTGCACTAGCAATTACGCTCGCCGCCTGTTCTTCAGGTCCAAGACAGCCTGATGGCGTTGATGTAACACTTGAGCCTACTCAGTCTGTTCAGAACTATATGATCCAAGCTGATAGCACGGAAGGCAGTTTACAAAATGACTGGTTGATCATGGCAACCAAAGCCGCGATTCAAGCAAACCAGTTTGATCAAGCAGAAATGTTGATCAAGCGCCTGGCTCGTCAACAGTTAACCGAAGTTCAGCAAGCAGAGTGGCAACTAGCGCGTGCGACCATACAGCAAAAACAGGGTAATTACTCTCAGTTGCTGCAATTGTTGAATTTTAAACCTTGGTGGAAGTTACCAAATGAGCAATGGAAAGACTATTACTTGATGCGTGCCGACGCTTATCAAGGTCTTAACCAAGCGTTTGAGGCAAACCGCCAACTGGTTGCATTTGGCCAATATGCATCGTCCGCGGAGCAGAGAGAGATTTCTAGCCGTATTTGGATGAACTTTGGCAGCTATTCCGAGTACGAACTGACCTCATTAGAAACAGAGCCAAATGAAGATGTTTTGGATGGTTGGCTACAACTCGCTATTTATGCGAAAACGTTGTCGGGCAACTTATCTCAACTAAAAAATACCCTAGAACGCTGGTTAAACGAGAACCCATCGCACCCAGCCGCTATCTACACACCAGAAGAGATTCAAAACATTCTCTCTCTAGACATCGTTAAACCAAACAACACCGCTTTGTTACTGCCGCTTACTGGTAAATTCTCGCCACAAGCGCAATTAATTCGTGATGGTTTTGTGTTTGCGATGATGAATGATCGTAACCGTGATCCAAGCGCTACCCTCACGGTAATAGACACTAATGCGTATAACGCCGACCAAATTAAACAACGTTTGATCAATGAAAACATCGACTTTGTTGTTGGTCCCCTAGAAAAAGAAAACGTTGAGCTATTGCACACAACCATGGATGGCTCAGAAAATGGTCCTACGATTCCAGCCCTTGCGCTAAATATTCCCGAAGATGTGCAACCAGATAGCAATATTTGCTACTTGGCATTATCACCAGAACAAGAAGCCGCACAAGCAGCGAAACACTTGTTCAGCGAAGGCTATAACTTCCCTCTGATCCTGGCACCAAAGGGCAGCTTTGGTGAGCGCGTAACTGAAGCGTTCAACAAAGAATGGCGCAAGTACAGCTCTAATAAAGTCGCAGCAAGTTATTTTGGCGACAAGCGCCAACTTCAAAAAGACATCAATGAAGTATTTGGTCTGCAAGAAAGCAAACAACGTATTGCTCAGATGCAATCACTAATGCGTATCAAGCTTGAAACACAGCCACGTAGCCGTCGTGATGTCGATGCGGTTTATATTGTTGCTAGAAGCACGGAACTGACTTTGATCAAGCCATTTATTGAGGTAGCGATTAACCCAGACGCCAAAGCTCCTCAAATTTTCTCTAGCTCGCGTAGCAACAGTGGCGGCGCGACTTACGAAGATCTAACAGGCATCATCTACAGCGATATCCCATTACTGATTGACCCAGACCCTAGCGTGACCGCTGAAATGAACGAGCTGTGGTCAGAGCAATCTAACATGGAAAAACGTTTGAAAGCACTGGGTATGGATGCGTATAAATTGATTGGGGAGCTGCCACAAATGAAGGTCGTTCCGGGCTACTCAGTTGGCGGCCAAACCGGTATTTTAAGTATCGACAATAATTGTGTTGTACAGCGTGAGCTAAGCTGGGCTGAGCGTGGGGCTCTTTAGTAAGCGCCAAATCGGAAATCAATATGAAGCTCTGGCGAAGCAGTATTTACAACGCCAGGGCTTAAACTTTATTGAACAAAATTTTCTGACTAAGGTCGGTGAGATTGATTTAATCTTCCAACAAGGTGAAACTATTGTGTTTGTTGAAGTCAAATACCGTAAGAACAATCACTTTGGCTCGGCAGCAGAAATGGTGACGCACGCTAAAATGCGCAAGCTAGTCAAAACCGCACAAGTTTGGCTTAGCCAACAAAAGCGCTTAAAACACAATATCGATTATCGATTTGATGTCATCGCCATTCATGATAATGGGCGAGATATCAACTGGATAGAAAACGCAATCTCTGAAGGATAAGCGATGCTAGACAGCATTAAAGACAGCTTTACAGAAAGTATTCAAATTCAAATCGCAGCAGCAGAGGCGCTGCCTGATGCCATTACTCATGCAGCTCAAGCGATGGTGTCGAGCCTGCTTAATGGCAATAAAATTTTATGTTGTGGTAATGGCGGCAGTGCTTCAAACGCTCAACAATTTGTTTCTTGTCTTTTAAACCGTTTTGAAACTGAGCGCCCTAGCCTACCAGCAATGGCCTTAACCGCCGATAATACCACCCTAACCGCAGTGGCCAACGATTACCACTACCAGGAAATCTTCTCAAAACAGGTACGAGCGTTTGGTCAACCAGGCGACATTTTGCTTGCCATGTCGACTAGCGGTAACAGTAAAAATATTATCAAAGCGATGGAAGCAGCCGTAACTCGAGACATGACGATTATCGCGCTAACAGGAAAAGATGGCGGAGAGATGGCAGGACTGCTCGGTGAGAACGACGTCGAAATTCGTATTCCATCACACCGCACTGCACGTATTCACGAAGTACATATGGTAACACTCCATTGCCTTTGTGATCTTATTGACCAAGTGCTTTTCCCTGCTCACGAAGAGTAACCAAGACTGAGAGTCAGAATTATGATACGTAGCCTTGTTATCTTATTAACAGCATTGAGTTTAAGTGGTTGCGCAGGTTTGTTTATCGCAGGTGCAGCAACCACAGCGAATATTGTCACGGACACACGCACGACAAAACAAATCTGGCAGGACAATAACATCGAATTCGAAGTTGCGGCGATCGGCAATAAAGCACCGTTTAAAGGTGAAGTTCGTGTCGTTGCCAGTTCATATAATGGGACTGTAGTCCTTATGGGACAAGCTCCGACACAAGACCTTATCCTTACTTTAGAGCGAAGGGCTCGAGAAGTTAGTGGTGTAAAAGTCATACACAATCAAATCAAACAAAAAGAGCCACTCACTGTTACCCAGATTAGCAATGACAGCTGGATCACAACCAAAGTAAAGTCAGCTTTGCTTACTGATTCTGAGCTTAATGGTGTTAAGGTTAAAGTGATCACCGAAGATGGCGACGTTTTTCTGTTTGGTTATGTCACGCCAGAGCAAGGCGATCGAGCGACAGAAATCGCGCGTAATATCTCAGGCGTAAAACAAGTCATTAAAGGGTTCCAATACGGCGAAATGGAGCCTGTTGAAGTAGACTTACCGAGTGACGGTGTACAAACAATAGAAAGTGAGGCAAGTACAGAAAGTGAAAAGAACGTCGAAGTCTTTACGATTAGTGAGTAATTTCCAAAGTCTGGCTTGAAATCATCTTCAACAAGTTAAAAAGAAAAAAGCAGCGTAACGCTGCTTTTTTATTATTTAATCACTCTTAAGCTTGGTTTGCCTTTTGGTCGAGGAGCATCGTCCTCTTCGGCATCTGAATCAGAAACTAACTCAGAAGGCTCATCGCTAACCGTTGTGAACGATGGGGATGATTCTTCCTCGGTCATCACTTCTTCTTCGATGTGAGTGTACGCTTCTTCTGGTTCAAACATAGTACCAGCACCATTCTCACGTGCATAAATAGCTTGAACAGCATACACAGGAACGATCACTGAGTGCGGACGACCGCTAAAGCGAGCATGGAAGGTAATCGCATCATTACCTAACTCAAGATTACCCACTGCACGTGGCGCAATATTCAAAATAATTTGACCATCTTGAATAAATTCAACCGGGACACGCACCCCTGGCATTGTTGCATCCACAACCAAGTGAGGAGTCAAGTCATTGTCTACTAACCAGTCGTAAAATGCGCGAAGCATATACGGGCGGCGAGCAGTCATTTTTGCAATATCCATAACGTGTTTTAAATCGCTTAGCGAACTAGGCGCATTTCACGTTCAGCTTCAGTCAAAGAAGCAAGGAACGAATCACGTTCAAATACGCGGTTCATGTATACCTTGATTTCTTTTGAACCAGGGCCAACAAGATCGATACCAAGTTGAGGCAAACGCCACAATAGTGGAGCTAGGTAACAATCGATCAAGCTGAATTCTTCGCTCATGAAGTACTCATATTCAGCAAAAATTGGCGCTAACGTCAGAAGATCATTACGCAGCTTTGTGCGTGCTTTTTCTGATTCTTCCGCATTACCTTTCATCACTTTTTCAGCGAGTGAATACCAGTTGCGTTCGATACGGTACATCATCAAGCGGCTGTTGCCACGAGCAACAGGGTAAACCGGCATTAGAGGTGGATGAGGGAAACGCTCGTCCAAGTACTCCATGATGATTTTTGAATCGTAAAGAGCTAGCTCACGGTCAACAAGAGTTGGCACTGATTTATATGGGTTTAGCTCAACAAGCTCAGCAGGAAGGTTTGCTTCGTCAACAAGCTCAACTTCAACACTTACGCCTTTTTCAGCTAGTACAATGCGAACCTGATGGCTATACAAATCTGATGCACTTGAGAAAAGAGTCATCACAGAACGTTTATTGGCAGCTACAGCCATGGAGCCCTCCAGTACACTTACAAATAAAAACAATGGAGGCTAAGCCTCCATTGTACATCAATTAAAATTGGGAATTAGCACGGTATTTTAGCACAATTAATGCACATCGCGCCAATACTCTTTCTTGAGCATCACAACAACGATGGTTAGAAGCACTAAGAAGCCCATTACCCACCAGCCTAGAGCATGACGCTCAAGCTGCACTGGGTCACCTGAATAAACTAAGAAGTTAACGAGATCGCCAACCGCTTTGTCATATTCGCCTTCACTCAGCTCACCCGTGCCATCGGTTTCAGTACCAACAACAACTTGTACTTCTTCGCCATCTACGATTTTCGTAGCGTAAATCGGCGTCGGGATGCCCTGTAGCTCTTCAAGCACATGCGGCATACCAACACTCGGGAAGACGATGTTGTTCACGCCGAATGGACGAGATGGATCAACATAGAAAGAGCGTAAGTAAGTGTATAACCAATCAGCACCACGAACTCGTGCAACCAACGTAAGATCTGGTGGTGGAGCACCAAACCAGTTTGCCGCTTGCTTCGGTGGCATAGCATTGACCATTAGATCACCGATTTTCGCTTCAGGATTGAAAATCAGGTTTTCTTTCATTAAGTCTGTTGGAATTTCCAAGTCTGTTGCTACACGCTCGTAACGCTGGTATTGCGTAGAGTGACAAGCAAAACAGTAGTTCATGAACAACTTCGCGCCGTTTTGTAGCGAAGCTTTATCCGTAAGGTCAACATTCGCTTTATCCAGCGGAACATTGGCCCCAGCTGCCATCGCTAGTGATGGCAACATAGCAAATAGAATTACAATCCACTTCTTCATTTGAATGTCACCCTCTCTGGTAATGGTTTGGTTGCTTCATTTTTGCTGTAGAAGAACAGCAACACAAAGAACATGAAGTAACACAAGCTAAAGATCTGAGATAGTAGTGTGTACGTTGGTGTCGCAGGTAACGCACCTAAAATACCTAGAGCGATAAAGGCGATAGTGAACTGTACAATATTCAATAGATGAAGTTTGCTACGGTAACGGTATGAACGAACTTTACAACGATCCAACCAAGGTAGAACAAACAGCACTGCAATTGACGCACCCATTAGGATAACACCTAATAGTTTGTCTGGAACCGCACGTAGGATTGCGTAGAACGGCGTGAAGTACCATACCGGAGCAATATGCTCTGGTGTCTTCAATGGGTTTGCAGCTTCAAAGTTAGGCGGCTCAAGGAAGTACCCACCCATTTCTGGGTTAAAGAACAGCACGTAACAGAAGAAGAACAAGAAACCAGCAACACCGACCAAGTCCTTAACCGTGCCGTACGGATGGAAAGGAATCGAATCAATGATGTCATATTTCTTCGTGTAGTAATCGTGGAACTTGAATTGCGTTTTGTAATCGTCGCCCATTGAGCCTTTTGGCAACTTTGTTTCGATACCATCCGGGTTGTTTGAGCCTACTTCGTGCAGCGCCAATACGTGCAGAACAACAAGAAGAAGCAAAACGATAGGCAGTGCAATAACGTGTAGTGCGAAGAAACGGTTTAGCGTTGCACCAGAGATGATGTAGTCACCACGAATCCAAAGCGTTAGGTCATCACCGATAACAGGAATAGCACCAAACAGGGAAATGATTACCTGCGCACCCCAGTATGACATCTGACCCCATGGAAGTAGGTAACCCATGAACGCTTCAGCCATGAGAACAAGGAAGATCAACATACCGAAGATCCACAATAGTTCACGAGGTTTTTGGTATGAACCGTAGATCAAACCACGGAACATGTGAAGATACACAACAACGAAAAACGCTGACGCGCCAGTGGAATGCATGTAACGCAGAAGCCAACCGTACTCTACATCACGCATAATGTATTCGATAGACGCAAATGCACCGTCACCTGAAGGAACATAGTTCATCGTTAGCCAAATACCCGTTAGGATTTGGTTAACAAGAACCAGCATCGCCAGAGAACCGAAAAGGTACCAAAAGTTGAAGTTCTTAGGCATTGGGTATTCAGACAAATGCTTTTTATAAGCATTCATTGCAGGAATACGCTTTTCAACCCAATCTAACATTGCTTGCATTATGCATCTCCCTCATCAACACCCACAATGAGCTTGGTATCGCTCAAATACATGTGCTTAGGAACGACAAGGTTCAACGGAGCAGGTACTCCTTGGAACACTCGACCAGCCATGTCGAACTTAGAACCATGACAAGGACAGAAGAAGCCAGATCTTACGCCCTGCACCTGCTCTGAGAAAGAGTCAGGTAGATAGGTTGGTGAACAACCTAAGTGGGTACAGAAACCAACTGCGACGAAAAACTCTTCCTTAATCGAACGAAACTCATTCTGAGCGTACTCAGGCTGCTGCTCCATTTCAGATTGTGGATCGCGAAGCTTATCACCGATCGATTTTAAGTTATCCAGAACGCTTTGAGTGCGGCGAACAATCCATACAGGTTTTCCCTGCCACTCAACACGAACCAGCTGACCTGGTTCAATTTTACTTATATCCACTTCCACCGGTGCGCCCGCCGCTTTGGCTTTAGCACTCGGATTCCATGATTTGATAAAAGGCACGGCGACGGCGACTGCCCCTAACCCACCAACAACTGCCGTTGTAGCGGTTAGAAAACGCCTGCGACCGTTATTTAAAGGCGCGTTGCTCATCCAAACATTCTCCCATTTGCTCCCTTTGGATCGTTATTATTCCGCTTATAAGAGCATGGCTAACAAATAATGAATTTAGTTCTATTTATTGGAGGGAAATGATAAAGAAAACCCTACTTTTTGACAAGATAAAGCTACCTTTTTGTAACATTTGTGAGGCAAATCGCTCGCGTCGTCACAAAAGCGGCAGAATTATAAAAAATTGATGTGATTTGTAACAAGAAAGCACCACATAGAAGCCCCGCTGAAAGCAGATAAAACCTTTTATCTTGGTAGTTTTCAGTTAATTACACAGAGAAATATTTCGTATTACGCGTTCAGCTTACTGTGTTTATATTTTCAATTTTGTAGCACGCAGAATGCTCAAAAAGGAGCGTAAGTCATTTTAAAAGATGTTACAGGAAGAATAAGATACAAAGACATTCTTGCTGATGAATACATCTATGCTGCATCGCAAGAGAAAGCGTGGTGAGTCGCGATTAAATAAGGCACACATATAAAACGGCACTGGCAACCTTTCGACGAAGAGGACGAATAAGAAGGCCTGCTCGGAGTGTGATGATAAGTGAAGGCTGTTCGTTGCTTTAAATACAAAAAAGCCCGGCATAGAGCCGAGCTTTTGGTACACAGTTTCCAGAGTAACTCTGAAAAGCATAATTCCCGATAAGAGGAAATTAACGCTTAGAGAACTGTGGACGACGACGTGCTTTACGTAGACCAACTTTCTTACGTTCAACGCAACGAGCGTCACGAGTAACGTAGCCAGCTGCGCGTAGAGCAGGACGTAGAGACTCATCGTATTCCATAAGCGCGCGAGTGATACCGTGACGGATAGCACCAGCTTGACCAGAAATACCGCCGCCTTTAACTGTTACGTAAAGGTCTAGCTTTTCAGTTAGTTCAACTAGCTCTAGAGGTTGTTGTACAACCATACGTGCTGTTGGACGACCGAAGTATTCGTCAAGGTTACGCTTGTTTACTACAATGTTACCGCTGCCTGGTTTAATGAAAACACGTGCAGCTGAGCTTTTGCGACGGCCAGTGCCGTAGTATTGATTCTCTGCCATTTTCGAAATCCCCAATTAGATGTCTAGTACTTGTGGTTGTTGAGCAACATGGTTGTGCTCAGCGCCCGCGTAAACTTTTAGCTTACGGTACATAGCACGGCCTAGAGGACCACGTGGAAGCATGCCTTTAACTGCAAGCTCAAGAGCCATCTCAGGTTTACGATCGATCAACTTTTCAAAAGTGATAGATTTTAGACCACCTGGGAATTCAGAGTGACGGTAGTACACTTTGTTCTTAGCTTTGTTACCAGTTACAGCAACTTTCTCAGCGTTGATAACGATGATGTAATCACCAGTGTCAACGTGAGGAGTGTATTCAGCTTTATGTTTGCCACGTAGGCGAGATGCAATTTCACTTGCTAGACGGCCAAGAGTTTTACCTTCAGCGTCTACAACGTACCAGTCGCGTTTTACAGTTTCTGGTTTAGCAACGAAAGTTTTCATGCTAACAATAACCCGTTAATTAAATTTTAAACTTTAAAGGAACACCCAATAGTGCTCCCACACTGTCTAAGAGCCCAGTCATCACCCCTTCGAGTCGTTGGTACTCTCGACCTTCAATTTCGAAATAACTTCGATAATCAGGTCTGCAGTAACGGTGGGTCGCAGGATTATAGAGAAGAGCGAAGAAAAAATCACCTTTTTTTGCGCCAAATCACTAATTTTTTCTTCACTTTTTTAAGAACCCATTGGATCTAGGCCAAATGTTCACGCGCGAGATACTCATGACTTTGCATCTCAGTAAGCCGAGACAAACAGCGCTTAAATTCGAACTCTAACTGCCCGTCAGTATATAAGTCGGCCATTGGCACTTCAGCAGAAATAATCAACTTAACATTGCGCTCGTAAAACTCATCGACCAGCGCGATAAAGCGTCTCGCCGCATCATCTATTTTTCGGTTCATTTGTTGAACATCTGCCAGTAATACCGTGTGGTAAATACGAGACAATTCAATGTAGTCATTTTGACTGCGAGCAGTTTGACACAACTGAGCAAACGACGCATGCAGCACCCCGTCGCTTGCTTCAATCACCGCTAGTTGACGGTGGTTCACTTCGATTTGATGAGCAACAAACTGACGCTCTCCAGTCAGCTGCTGATAATATTTGTTAAGGTTTATGCTAGCCTGCTGATCAAGCGGGTAATGGTATATTTCAGCCTGTTCTAACGTTCTTAAGCGATAATCAACGCCACTATCGACATTCAACACTTCACAACGTGCCAAAATCATATCGATCGCGGGCAAAAAGCGCGCTCTTTGCAAACCGTTACGATATAAGTTCTGCGGCTCAATGTTTGAAGTCGCGACTAGGATCATCTGCCGCTTGAACATTTCTTGAAGTAGCGTTGCAAGGATCATCGCATCAGTAATGTCGGAAACAAAAAATTCATCAAAGCAAACCACATCGGCTTCTTCTTTAAATTTATCCGCCACTTTTGATAGCGGATTTTCGACATCACCTAACAGCTTCAACTCATCATGTACTCGATACATAAATCGATGGAAGTGGACGCGCATTTTTCTTTGGGTCGGTAAAGCATCAAAAAATGCATCCATAAGGTAGGTTTTACCGCGACCTACCCCACCCCAAAAGTAAAGACCTTTTGGTGGTTCAGGCTTGTCGATTTTTTTCCCCATTAGCTTTTGCCATTTGGAAAGCTGAGGCACAGGCGCTGACTGAAATTCAACGATAGCATGGTAAAGCTTGTCTAATGCAACGACCGCTTGATACTGAGCTTCATCACGCTGAAACCCGTGTTCTGCTATGTCTTTTTGATATTGTTGTAGTGGTGTCATCGTATTAAGTCGTATAGAGGTATAGAGAAAAGGGTTACCTCGGGGTCAACTTTGAGAATAGAGAGAAGTAGTTATCAGTCCCCGAAGACATACTGCTATTTTTCTTTATCGGCTGTTCAAGCCATAGTAACATGGACGAGCACCGCGTGTAACTAAGTAGTAAAAGACTTGTTAAAACAACTATAAGGAGCAGTTATGCCTTGGATTTATGCCATTGTGGGTTTGCTGGTCGGTACAATCGTAGGCGTAGTCATTAGTAGACTAACCACCCCTGAATACAAGAAACAAAAGTCTGTGCAGAAAGAACTTGAAGCGGCCAAGTTTGAATTAGAGCAACAACGTCAAGAGCTCGTCGATCACTTTGCACAAACCGCAGAAATGTTGGACACCCTAGGTAAAGATTACACCAAGCTATACCAACATATGGCCAAGACCTCTTCTGAGCTTTTGCCAAACTTACCAGAACAAGACAACCCGTTTGATAAGAAAACGGCAATGTCGTCTGAAACCATTGCAGAAGATCAACCAGAGTTTAACGAACAACCAAAAGACTACGCTAATGGCGCCACCGGTCTTTTGAAGGATCAAGAGAAAGAAATCATTAATGCTCCCGAAGCGGTAACCGCAAAAGCATCATAATCCTCTCTTACTTCTATCTAGGGCCGATACATTTGTATCGGCCCTTTTTTGAACTTTTTCCCCTCACCTTCGCTCTAACTTGGGTGTGCACTGCCTCCCCCTTTTGATTGTCCGAACTAGACCCTATATTAGTTATTAACAAAGTGAACTAACCGTTCGGATATTTCTTTTTGGCAGACATGTTTCAAGAGGAGTTATTGGATGAAAAAACCACTGCTTGCGCTCACCGTTCTATCTCTGAGTTTGGGTTCGATTATTGCCCCAGTTCAAGCCACTGCCGCATTACCTTTGAATGTGGATGGCCAACAGTTACCTAGCTTGGCACCAATGCTTGAGAAGGTGACCCCAGCTGTTGTGAGTATTGCTGTAGAAGGTAAACAAGTACAAACCAGCCGCATTCCCGAGCAATTTCAATTTTTCTTTGGCCCAGATTTTCCTATGGAACAAAGGCGAGAGCGCCCGTTCAGAGGTTTAGGGTCTGGTGTCATTATTGATGCGAAGAAAGGCCATATTGTCACTAACTACCATGTGATCAAGGGCGCAGATGAGATTCGAGTTCGCCTCTTTGACGGGCGCGAGTATGACGCTACGCTCGTTGGCGGTGATGAAATGGCCGATGTTGCGTTACTTAAATTAGAGAAAGCGAAAAACTTAACGCAGATTAAAGTCGCGGATTCCGACAAACTGCGTGTCGGTGACTTTACGGTTGCGATTGGTAACCCATTTGGGCTCGGTCAAACCGTAACTTCGGGTATTGTTTCAGCCCTTGGCCGCAGTGGCTTAAACGTTGAAAACTTCGAAAACTTCATCCAAACCGATGCCGCAATTAACAGCGGTAACTCTGGTGGTGCATTGGTCAACCTTAATGGTGAGCTGATCGGTATTAATACTGCGATTTTAGGCCCTAACGGCGGTAATGTGGGTATTGGCTTTGCGATTCCATCAAACATGATGAAAAACCTCACCGATCAAATTCTAGAGTTTGGTGAAGTCAAACGCGGCATGTTGGGTGTGCAAGGTGGCGAAGTAACCTCTGAGCTAGCTGATGCATTGGGTTACGAGTCGAGTAAAGGGGCCTTTATTGGTCAAGTCGTACCGGACAGCGCAGCCGATAAAGCAGGGTTAAAAGCCGGTGACGTAATTGTATCGGTGAACGGCAAAGCGATTAATACTTTCTCAGAGCTCCGCGCAAAAGTGGCAACACTGGGCGCAGGTAAAGAAATCACATTAGGTGTGGTTCGAGATGGTAAGAATAAAACCTTTGATGTAACGCTTGGCGAATCTACGAATATGAAAGCTAAAGCGGAGACATTACATGAGGGACTCAAAGGTGCGGAGTTAAGCAATACAACACCAAGTGATGTAATTCAAGGT
This sequence comes from Vibrio sp. 1401, assembly GCF_033340295.1. NCBI lineage: Bacteria > Pseudomonadati > Pseudomonadota > Gammaproteobacteria > Vibrionales > Vibrionaceae > Vibrio > Vibrio sp. 1401. Next base: position 38,290 of record NZ_JAWOWF010000005.1, on the reverse strand, counting down.
GTTAAAGTATCGAGCGTTGCAGATAACTCTCCAGCAGCTCAATATCAATTACAACAAGGTGACATTATTATCGGTGTGAACCGTCAACGAGTGAAAAACCTTGCCGAGCTTCGTACAATCGTAGAGAAACACAAAGGTGTACTGGCTCTTAATATTCAACGTGGTGAACGTACTATTTATCTTGTCATTCGTTAACCACTTTCAAAGTGATAGGAAATAAGGTTTTCGATGCATAGTACTGAGTGATAAGGCTCGATCACTTTTCCTTATCGCTCAATAACTAATGAAAAGGGCAGCGCGATGACGTGCTGCCCTTTTGTTATTTTTCAATGTAATGCTATTCTTCATCTTCGATGCCATTTTGGCGCTCACGCATGGAGAGGATATGCTCAGCTTTTTATTACGTTCTGTCTTTTTAGGCTTGGCTACTGCCGCAGTGGTATTACTGGCGGTTCCATCTTTGCGCAACAACGTAATTCCTGCCGCGCTTGATCCTCAACCTGTTAATATCGCATCAGTCGAATTGACGTTTAATCAAGCGGTCCGAAGAGCAGCGCCTGCAGTGGTAAACATCTACAGCCGTAAGTATGTTGAGAATGATCGCAGTAAACTCTCGACTCAAGGTCTGGGGTCAGGTGTCATTGTTAGTGAGAAAGGCTACATCATTACTAACTATCATGTGGTTGCTCAAGCTGATCAAATTGTTGTGGCATTACAAGACGGCAGAGCCGCAGCGGCTCAGCTCGTAGGGACAGATAAACGTACTGATATAGCCGTGCTGCGTGTCGAAGGTTCGAATTTGCCCGTAATCCCTCTGAACTCTAATTACAAACCACAAGTGGGCGATGTAGTACTAGCCATCGGTAACCCATACAACCTTGGACAAACCACAACGTTCGGCATTATTTCTGCCACAGGTCGTTCATCTATTAGCGACGGTCGTCAAGCATTCATTCAAACCGATGCCGCCATCAATGAAGGTAACTCTGGTGGAGCCCTAGTGAACACACAAGGCGAGCTCGTCGGCATTAACACCGCCTCTTTTCAGCAAGCGACAGACTTAGAAACTTACGGTATTTCTTTTGCGATCCCTGCGCCGCTAGCGAGTAAGATCATGCAGAAAATCATCGCTGATGGCCGCGTGATTCGTGGTTATATTGGAATCGACGGCCAAGACATTAATGCGGTCACTGCTCGCCTACTTGGAAATGAACACATAGGTGGTATTGTCGTACTTGGTATTGATCCAAATGGTCCAGCCAATGCGGCAGGCTTCCAAAAGCAGGACATCATTATCAGTATTGATGGCAATAAAGTGCAAGGGCGTCAGAGTGTTATGGATATCGTCACCGATTTACGTCCTGGCACCACCGTGGACGTCGGTATCATTCGCAAAGGAAAAGAGATGACCTTGAAAGTCACCATTGCCGAAGACAAGCAAGAAGCATAAAAAATCCCAGCCATTGGCTGGGATTTTTATTTGTGCGTTACTCGCTATCGCTCGGTGTTTCCGTCGTATCGGAATCATCTAGCTCAACTTCAATGCGAGTGACTCGCTGCAAACCTCTCGGTAGTAGCCCGCCTCGGCGACCACGTTCGCCACGGAAGTTATCAAGGTCAGACGGTTTAAGACCCAACTTTCGCTTACCCGCGTACAGCGTTAACGATGCACCTTTTGGTAAAGACATTAAGTGAGATAGTACTTCTTCTCGCTCTTTTGCTTTAGCAGCAGGAATGTTGATGATCTTATTCCCTTTACCTTTCGCCAGTTGTGGCAAGTCTTTGATTGGGAACAGCAGCATGCGACCTTGGTTAGTGATTGCTAAGATTTCATCAGAGTCTAAATCTTCAATCTCTTTTGGCGTCATGATCTCAGAGTTGGCAGGTAAAGTGACGAGCGCTTTACCACTGCGGTTTTTAGACAGCAAGTCCGCGCCTTTACATACAAAGCCGTAACCTGCATCTGAGCCCACCAGCCACAGCTGATCTTCTTCACTCATGATGACTTGGCGAATACTGCTACCAGCCGTAATATTCAAGCGACCGGTAATCGGCTCACCTTGACTACGAGCAGAAGGCAGTGAGTGCGATTCCAGAGAGTAACTTCGACCGTCACTACCTAGGAATACCGCAGGCTGATTACTCTTACCTCGAGCATGCGCTAAATACTTATCACCCGACTTATAGTTTAAGCCTTCGGCATCCACGTCATGGCCTTTCGCGTGACGAATCCAACCTTTCTCAGAAAGCACAACCGTGATTGGCTCACTTGGTACGAGGTCACGTTCAGTCAGCGCTTTTGCTTCTGCACGCTCAACCATTGGAGAGCGACGGTCATCACCGTATTTCTCTGCGTCTGCTTTGATTTCTTTTTTCAGTAGTGTATTCAGACGACGCTCAGAACCGAGTAGCTGTTCTAGCTTCTCACGCTCTTTCTCTAGCTCGTCTTGCTCACCACGGATCTTCATCTCTTCTAGTTTTGCTAGATGACGAAGTTTGGTATCTAAAATTGCATCCGCTTGGATATCGGTAATACCAAAGCGTTCCATCAGCACCGCTTTTGGATCGTCTTCAGTACGGATGATCTCAATCACTTCATCTAGGTTGAGGTAAGCAACTAACAAACCTTCCAAGATGTGTAGACGAGCCATTACTTTGTCTAGGCGGTGTTGTAGACGACGACGCACAGTCGTACGACGAAACTCGATCCACTCAGACAGAATTTGCACCAGACCTTTAACTTGAGGACGGTTATCCAAACCAATCATGTTCAAGTTAACGCGGTAACTGCGCTCAAGATCCGTTGATGCGAACAAGTGGTTCATCAACAAATCACAATCGACGCGGTTTGACTTAGGCACCACAACGATACGCGTTGGGTTCTCGTGATCCGATTCGTCACGAAGATCGTCAACCATTGGCAGCTTCTTCGCACGCATCTGGTTAGCGATTTGCTCAAGCAGTTTGGCACCCGATACTTGGTGAGGCAAAGAAGTGATAACAATATCAGAGCCTTCTTTATGCCAAACCGCGCGCATTTTGATGCTGCCACGACCGTTGCGGTAAATCTTCTCGATATCCGCTTGCGGCGAGATAATTTCTGCTTCTGTTGGGTAATCCGGACCTTTAACGAACTGCATCACATCAGGCAGTTCTGCTTTCGGGTTGTCGATCAAATGAATAGTCGCCTCCGCGATTTCACGAACGTTGTGCGGTGGGATGTCTGTTGCCATACCAACGGCAATGCCGGTTACACCGTTAAGCAGGATGTGAGGCAGACGTGCTGGCAACATTTGTGGCTCTTTCATTGTGCCATCAAAGTTAGGTTGCCATTCAACCGTGCCCTGACCAAGTTCGCCAAGCAATACTTCAGCAAACTTAGACAGTTTTGCTTCGGTATAACGCATTGCCGCAAATGATTTCGGATCATCTGGCGCACCCCAGTTACCTTGACCATCCACTAATGGATAGCGGTAAGAGAATGGCTGAGCCATCAATACCATCGCTTCGTAACACGCTGAATCACCGTGCGGATGGTATTTACCTAGCACGTCACCAACGGTACGTGCAGATTTTTTGTATTTTGCTGATGCAGAGAGACCAAGCTCTGACATCGCATAAATGATGCGTCGTTGAACCGGCTTTAAGCCATCACCAATGTATGGCAAGGCGCGGTCCATGATTACGTACATCGAGTAGTTCAGATAAGCGTCTTCAGTGAACTTGCGCATTGGCAATTGTTCGACGCCATCGTAGGTAATTTCTGTAGACATCCGTTACACCTCTGCCAAGTCGCCGTTGTTTTGTAGCCAAGAACGACGGTCATCTGCACGCTTTTTACCTAGCAGCATGTCCATCATTTCCATGGTCGCCGTAGAGTCGTCAATGGTTAACTGCACTAAGCGACGCGTGTTCGGATCCATGGTGGTTTCACGCAACTGAAGTGGGTTCATCTCACCCAGACCTTTGAATCGTTGCACGTTGATTTTGGCTTTCTTCTTCGACAAGCGCTCTAAAATGCCATCTTTTTCATCATCATCGAGGGCGTAGAACACTTCTTTCCCGCAGTCGATTCGATACAGAGGCGGCATCGCCACATAGATATGACCCGCTTCCACTAGTGCGCGGAAGTGACGAGTAAATAGAGCACAAAGCAGCGTTGCGATGTGAAGACCATCCGAGTCCGCATCGGCAAGGATACAGATCTTACCGTAACGAAGACTCTCGAGGTTGTCGCTATCTGGGTCAATACCCAAAGCAACTGAGATATCGTGTACTTCTTGAGACGCAAGAACTTGATCGGCAGAGACTTCCCACGTGTTCAAGATCTTACCACGTAGTGGCATCACGGCTTGGAATTCACGGTCACGTGCCTGTTTTGCCGAGCCACCCGCAGAGTCACCCTCCACAAAGAAGATTTCCGTGCGACTTAAGTCCTGTGCAGAACAGTCGGTCAACTTACCTGGCAGTGCCGGGCCAGAAGCCACTTTCTTACGTACGACTTTTTTCGCCGCTCGCATACGACGATGCGCGTTAGCGATACAGACTTCTGCCAATTGCTCTGCGAGCTGAGGCTTTTCGTTCAACCAAAGACTGAACGCATCTTTTACAACGCCAGAGACAAATGCCGCGGTTTGACGAGAAGAGAGACGTTCCTTGGTCTGGCCTGCAAATTGTGGATCTTGAATTTTAACCGACAGCACGTAAGAACAGCGGTCGAAAACGTCATCACCCGTTAGCTTCACACCACGAGGTAATAGATTACGGAACTCACAGAATTCGCGCATCGCTTCCAACAAGCCTTGGCGTAAACCATTAACGTGCGTACCACCTTGAGCGGTTGGGATTAGGTTAACGTAGCTTTCGGTGATCATTTCACCGCCTTCTGGCTGCCAAATTACCGCCCAGTTTGCCGCTTCAGTATCCGCCAAGAACTCACCAGTAAATGGTTCTTCAGGAATAACTGGATAGCCTTTTACACCTTCCGCAAGATAGTCTTTAAGACCGTCTTCGTAGTACCACTTATAGTCTTTGCCATTAACTTTGTCGGTTAATGTGATTTCTAAGCCCGGACACAAAACCGCTTTTGCGCGCAGGTTGTTGACTAAGCGCGTCACAGAGAAGTTAGCCGAATCGAAGTACTTCGCATCAGGCCAGAAATGTACGCTGGTACCGCGATTGCGACGACCACATGTGCCAGTTACGGTCAGATCAGACACTTTCTCGCCGTGTTCAAATGCAATTTCATACACTTGACCATCACGACGAACTGTTACTTCAACGCGTTTTGACAACGCGTTTACTACAGATATACCTACCCCGTGCAAACCACCAGAGAATTGGTAGTTTTTGTTAGAGAACTTACCACCCGCATGTAGCTTACATAGAATTAGCTCTACGCCTGATACTTTCTCTTCTGGGTGGATATCAACAGGCATGCCTCGACCATCATCGATCACTTCGAGTGATTGGTCAGCATGTAGGATGACTTGTACTTTTGAGGCATGTCCGGCTAGCGCTTCATCGACACTGTTGTCGATAACTTCTTGGCCCAAATGGTTTGGGCGCGCTGTATCCGTATACATCCCTGGTCGGCGACGTACTGGCTCTAAGCCATTCAGTACTTCAATGGCACCAGCATTATATTGTTCAGTCATAATACGGAATTATTCTCAAAGTTTACTTGTTGTCTGAGTATCACCAATGGGCGTACCCATACTCAGGAAACGAAAAAGCCACCCTGTTCACATCACTAAGAGTTTGTAAACATGATGCATAACAAAGTAGCCAGGGTCCTCGACCCTTAAGATCTTTTGGCAAAACATAGTCGGAAAGCATACCGCCCATGTCAAGAAACGGTTGGATATATCAATAAAAACTATGAGCCTTTTCCAATCGCTTTCGAATTACAGTTCTAGAAATTCGATAATCTGTGCAGGATAACGCTCAAAGCCTACAAAACTGTGATCACCGCCTTGTTCTACTGTTTGCTTAGCGTCTGCAAACTTATCTACCGCTTGTCGATAGTCTAAAACCTCATCTTCTGTTTGTTGCAATAACCAAAAAGAATGTGGCGACGCGATGCTTTGTACATCAAGAGCTTTTAACTCGTCAATATGACAAGCTTCAAGTGTATAGGTTTCATGCGTATATGGGTTAGTTTGCTTACCCAAATAATCTACTAGCAACTCATAAGGCTTGACTGCGGGGTTGACCACTACCGCTTTAAACCCAAACTTGTCATTTAGCCACGTTGACATAAAACCGCCTAATGAGCTGCCCACTAGACCAATTTTATAGTCGTCTTTATATTGCTCGATAATATCCAACAACATTTTCGCCGCTTGCTGAGGATAACAAGGTAACTGGGGAACAATCACCTTAATATCAGGCCTATGTTGCTCGCAGTAGGCTCTCATCACATTCGCTTTCATGGAGAGTGGAGAGCTATTAAAGCCATGGATATAGAGAAGAAGTGAAGGTTTACTCATAGATATCTCGCACAAAAAAGCGAGCCCGAACAGAGAGCTCGGGCGCGTTAGTAGCCGTTAGAAGAGAAGTCTGGTTGGAACTGGCCATCAGGAAGCCGACCTACTTGGGTCGTAATATCGCCACAAGCGTGTAGTTGCAGCTCCCGCCAACCAGGCGAAGTGGTATCAAGGGCAAAATCATCCGAGTTAGGCTTAAACTGAACACAAGTTGAGGGTGTTGCCATCACTCGAATGCCCTTGTGAAGCACATTCATATCTTGATGAACATGACCACAGAGAATGCCTTTCACGTTATCAAAACGCTCGACAACCTGCCAAAACGCTTCGGCATCTTTTAAAGTATGTTGATCAAGCCACGCGCTTCCCACCAGTAACGGGTGATGATGCAACAAAACAAGTGTGTGTCTTTCTGGGTGTTCGGCTAGCTTTTCTTCGAGTAGCGTTAATTGCTGATCACTCAAGCGCCCATGAGGAACGCCAACAACTTGCGAGTCTAAAAGAATTAACTGCCAATGCTCGCCAAGCAACACATGCTCTGCGGCTTTGATTTGTGGCGAAGGCAAAACACTGCCCATATTAGGCTTGTAATCATGATTACCAGGTAGCCAAAAGCAGTCTTTCTCTAGCGGTTCAATGCCGTTGGCAAAGCGCTGATAAGATTCTGCACTATGGTCTTGGGAAATATCGCCCGTCGCCAAGATGTAATCAAACGCCACGTTGCGGCGTAAAACATCAGCAACAACAGCATTAAAGCTATCGACTGTTTTTACGCTTAGCAAACTTCCCTCATCGGCAGCAAACAGATGAGTATCCGTAATTTGTAAAAGTTTGATGCTGTCACTAGATGATTGCAAAATGAAAACCTGATTCGTCCACTATATCGTTATTTGTTATTTTCCTTTAGTGACGTGACGATCAATTGAAGGCAAGTGGTGTTCTACTGATACCACTTCGTAAACAAAACGTCAGCCATTCACCGAGGAATGTGTTTAATTGATGCTTTTCATCTTTCTGCATCAGTTGGTCATTGGGATAATCATACTTAGCTTTTATGCGAGAGAACTCTCCGCTTGAGCATACTTCGGCTACTCTCGCATCATGATAAAGCCTGACAGACATCGTCGGTAAAGGAAACACTGGCGTTTCATCACTCTGACATATCTCAACAACTGTGGTGTATTTTGTGATTTCATTCACGGTCAATTGGTAAACCATGTTCGCCGCTTGGTAGCAACGTACATCCCCAACTTCGGCAGAAGCAGGCAATAAGGCGTTCAACTTAGCGTAGTTGGTCTCATACGTTCTCATAAGACCAGCTAAATCAACATGATATTGTTGTTTTTCAGCCAATTGTGCCATTACTCACTCTCCACCGTTTGGGATTGTCCCCATTCTGACTTTAACTCTTGATGGTGTAATTGCAGCCATTGCAACGCAATAATCGACGCACCATTTTCAAATTTCCCGTCCTTCACCCATTGATACGCCGTTTCACGACTCATGACATGAACTCGGATATCTTCATTCTCATAGTCTAAACCATGAATGCCGTGCGCTTTAGACGCATCCACTTCACCAACAAAGACGTCTAGCTTTTCCGAGCAACCACCAGCCGAAGGATAATAAGAAGTGACAGGTACAACGCGCCCCACCTGAATCCCCGCTTCTTCGACAGCCTCTCGACGAATTACGGCTTCAGCAGATTCATCGCGGTCAATCATACCGGCGACAATTTCTAGCTGCCAAGGGTGTTCATGTTCCAACGCGCCAATACGAATCTGTTCAATGATTACGACCTGGTCCGTCTTTGGATCATAAGGAAGCATCGCTGCTGCGTGACCACGCTCGAACATTTCTCGTTCGACAACTCCACTCCAACCACCAGCAAATAGCCTATGCTGAAAGCGGTATTTCACCATTTTGAAAAAACCTTCAAATAAGGTTTCTTTCGAGATGACTTTTACATCTCGCGAAGTAAAATCTTGTTGTTGTTTGTCACGCTGTTGCATTCAACACCTCTCTGAGTGAATCCTGTAGTTTACTCATTGTTATTCGCTTGCTCAAAGGACTTGGCTCAACTTTTTGTATAATAGTTACAAATTAATTTAAGTCTTTGCTAAAAATTTATTGCACAAGTGGATAATTACGTGTAAAAAAGTGCAAACTTTAGAGTAAATATCGTGCAAATTGAGTTAAACTACTGAGAATTAACCAATCTATGGACCGCGGGAATAGAAAATGAAAAAATTGCTTCCACTATTTATCAGTGCAGCGCTAGGTAGCATGAGTACGTCTGCGTTCGCAGACTCTTTGGCTGAAATCTACGACTTGGCAAAACAAAATGATCCACAATTGCTCAGTGTAGCAGCACAACGTGACCAAGCTTTCGAAGCAATCACCTCAAGCCGTAGTGCTCTATTACCACAAATTAACCTTACTGCGGGTTACAATTTAACTCGTGGTGACAACGATTATAACGATGGCGCTCTGGGCAAATCATCGAATGATCAAGATGCTCTAACTGCTGGGGTAAGTTTCTCACAAACTCTATACAATCGCGCATCTTGGATCTCTCTAGATACTGCTGAGAAAAGCGCTCGCCAAGCAGACGCGACTTACGCAGCGACGCAACAGGCACTGATCCTTCGCGTGTCACAAGCATATTTTGAAGTTCTACGCGCGCAAGATAATCTTGTTTTCGTACGAGCAGAAAAAGCCGCAGTGGGTCGTCAATTAGAGCAAACTAAACAGCGTTTTGAAGTAGGTTTGTCTGCAATCACTGACGTGCATGACGCACAAGCTCAGTACGACCAAGTGCTAGCGGACGAAGTGTTGGCAGAAAACGCGCTAACTAATAGCTACGAGTCACTGCGTGAAATTACAGGCCAAGAGCACAAAGATCTCAACATTTTGGATACTGGCCGCTTCACCGCTAGCCCATCGACCGTACCAGCTGAATCACTCATTGATGAAGCAAAAACCAAAAACCTGACCTTGCTATCTTCACGTATTCTTCAAGACATCGCGCGTGACAATATTTCACTAGCAAGCTCTGGCCACTTACCAACGCTCTCTCTAGATGGTGGTTACAATTACGGAGATTACTCAGGAACGGACAACACATTCAATAGTGGCCTAAACCGCAATGCCAATAGTGACCGTACTAGTGACAACTTCAATATCGGTGTGAACCTTGCTGTACCGCTATATACAGGTGGTAACGTAACCTCTCAAACCAAACAAGCTGAATACGCATACGTGGCAGCAAGCGAAGATCTTGAAGCACAGTACCGTAGCGTAGTCAAAGATGTTCGCGCACAAAACAACAACATTAACGCCTCTATCGGCGCATTACGTGCGTATGAGCAAGCGGTTATTTCTGCACGCTCTGCACTAGAAGCAACAGAAGCTGGCTTTGATGTAGGTACTCGTACTATCGTTGATGTACTGGACGCGACTCGTCGTCTATACGATGCGAACAAAAACCTATCGAACGCTCGTTACGACTACATTTTAAGTGTTCTTCAGCTACGCCAAGCAGTTGGTACGCTAAGCGAACAAGACATCTTGGACGTTGATGCAGGTTTGAAAGCGGCAAAATAACCGCTAACTGAATACTTCAGGTCTTAATAAATAAAAACGCCAGTTGAGTTATCAGCTGGCGTTTTTTATTACTTGTAGTTCAGAGCCTAAAAGTGTCTCTGAGCATCAAGTATCAAAAAGGCCGCACTTAGCGACCTTTATGAGCAAATAGCATTTCAATGCTAACAAACAGCAGGCTTAGCCCTTACCGCCTTTGATTGCATTAATGATCTCACTGGTCGAGCAGCCATCTTCAAAGTTCAATACACGAACTTCACCACCCGCCGCAATGACTTCTTTACCACCAGCAATCTCTTCTGGTTTGTAGTCACCGCCTTTTACTAGCAAGCTTGGTAGAACTTCTGAGATCAAACGCTGCGGCGTATCTTCACTAAATGGTACAACCCAATCCACAGCGCCCAAACCTGCCAACACCGCCATGCGGCGATCGGTTGGGTTTACCGGACGACCAGGGCCTTTAAGGCGTTTTACTGACTCATCGGTATTTACCGCAACGATTAGGCGATCGCCCAGTTCAGCAGCATGGTTTAAGTAAGACACATGCCCAGCGTGCAGAATATCAAAGCAGCCATTTGTCATAACGACTTTCTCGCCACGAGCTCGTGCTTTTTTCACCGCTTCGATCAGTGCTTTTTCTGAAATCACACCGTAATCCGTGTCTTGGCTGCCATGTACCGCTTCTGCTAATTCAATCTCAGAAAGCGTTGACGTGCCTAGTTTACCAACCACAACACCTGCCGCTGCGTTTGCTAATGCACACGCTTCTTCAAATGATTTGCCTGCGGCAACAGACGCTGCCAATACAGAGATAACCGTGTCGCCCGCACCTGTCACGTCGTACACTTCTTTCGCTTGAGTTGGAAGGTGGAACGGTTCCTGGCCACGACGAATCAAGGTCATTCCGTTTTCGCTGCGTGTCACTAAAAGCGCTTCAAATTCAAACTCTTCAACCAAAGCCAGTGCTTTCTCTACTAGCTCTTGGTCAGATTTCACTTTACCTACAACGTCTTCGAACTCTTTCATGTTTGGCGTAAGAAGTGTTGCGCCACGGTAACGTTCAAAATCAGCACCTTTCGGGTCAATGAAAACCGGAATATTTGCTGCGCGCGCTTTTTGAATGTATGCCTGAACATGCTCTAACGAACCTTTTGCGTAGTCAGACATAATCACGGCTTTAACGTTTGGCAGTGCGGCATCCATTCGAGATAACACTGGCGCAGAATCTGTGTTTTCAAACTTGTCTTCGAAGTCGAGACGAATAAGCTGTTGTCCACGGCTCATTACGCGAAGCTTCGTAATCGTTGGGTAATCAGGCAGTGCAACGAAATCGCACTTCACATTGAGTGAGCTCAGCGTCTCCGTCAGCACTTTTGCAGGCTCATCTTCCCCAGTTAGACCAACAATGTGAGCATGGCCACCTAGTGATGCGATGTTCATCGCAACGTTCGCAGCACCACCGGGACGCTCTTCATTGTTTTCTACTTTTACAACAGGAACCGGCGCTTCAGGAGAAATGCGTCCGGTTGGGCCATACCAGTAACGATCTAGCATGACATCACCGATGATGAGCACACCAGCGCTGTTGTAATCAGGTAGAATTGGTTTCATTGTTGGTCTCCAAAAATTAAATCGAAGTGAGTTTATCACAGCCCTTATCGAGGCTAAATATATGGTCTTAACTGAACCACTGATTCCAAGCCTGTTTTACCCACTCCCTTTCGGCAACAAACTTATCTTCCACCACATCAGCGTCTAAATTAAGTAGATTTCGGCGGTGTATTTCGTTTCGCATTGTCGTGTAAGCACGTATCAACTGCATTGCTTGGTCTTCGTCCATAACATCTTGCGCAATGAGCGTTTCAAAGATGCGCACATTATCACACCAACGCGTCAATTTCGGCTTATCGTGACTATAGTTGAGCACTAGGTACTGAGCGAGAAATTCGATATCGGTAATCCCACCTACATCTTGCTTGAGCATAAAGCGGCCTGGCTTTTTCCCCCCAAGATGACCGCGCATTTTTTCTCTCATTTCGACAACGTCTTTTTTCAGTTCAGCTTGATCGCGTGCTTTGCACAACACATCATGCCGCGTATTGTGAAATGCAATTGCCAGTGGTTCATCACCATAAATCATGCGCGCGCGGACAAGTGCTTGATGTTCCCATGTCCACGCGTCTTGATGTTGGTAGTCGTCGAACGCGTCTGTTGGGCTAACCAACAAACCCGATGCACCGGACGGACGCAATCGGGTATCGACCTCGTATAAAATACCGGAAGCGGTGCGAGTGGAGAAAATATGAATGATACGCTGTGCTAAACGAAGGTAGAACTGACGACCATCAATCTCTTTCTTGCCGTCAGTGTAGACATTGACGGGGCAGTCATGCATGAAGACAATATCCAAATCGGAGTTATAGCCGAGCTCCCACCCTCCGACTTTACCATAACCAATTACAGTAAAGCCTTTACCTTCACGATCTTTCACATGCGTTGGCTCGCCGTACTTTTCAGACACTTGCAACCAAGCCTGACTGATCACCGCATCCACGATAGCTTCCGCTAAATAAGTTAAATGGTCACTCACTTTCATCACTGGCAATGCGCCAACAATATCTGCCGCTGCAATACGCAAAATACAAATTTGCTTAAACTGACGCAACGCTTCCATTTGCTGTTCCATATCATCTTCAGGAATACGCGCCAAATAATCACGCAGCTCTGTACGGTAACTGTCTAATGGAATGGGATTGTATAGCTGCGCAGGGTCGATTAACTCATCAAGCAAGATAGGATAACGAGACAGCTGCTCTGAAATCATTGGGCTTGCGGTACACAAACGTACGAGCTGCACCAGAGCCGCTGGATGCTCATCCAATAATTCCAAGTAAGTTGTGCGAGTGCAGATGTTGTGTAGCAAGTGAAGTACACGAGATAAACCAAACTGTGCATCAGGATGGGCAAAGACCGCATCAAACACTTTCGGCATCAAACGATTGAGCACTTCGCGTCCACGTGGGCCTAACGTTTTTTTGGCCAGATCGGTTTTAAAGTTGATGATGGTTTTCGCGCATGAAGCAAAGTCTTCAATCTGAATATCCTGCTGCAAGATATGCTCAAGAACGTCTTGTTTGTCGGCCATATCCCATAGCTCATGAAAATGACGAGCAACGGTAGTCCCCTCGTCTTCTTCATCATCACCAATTAGTGATTCAAAAACTTGGTGAACATTTGCCATATGCTGCTGGGTTTGCTCAATTAATTGCTCCCAACAGCTCATTTTCATCGCAGTGGCGAGCTTTAAGCGTTCGGTTTCGCAATCAGGCAGCGTCTGGGTTTGCTTATCCGCCATTGCTTGCAACAAGTTTTCTAATTGACGCAAGTACTTGTATGCGGCTTCTAGATCGCTGACTTCTTGTGGAGTAAGCAATGCCAGCTCTTCAATGCCTTGCAGCGTTTCCAACAGCCCTCGATTACGCAAAGAAGGCTCTCGACCACCTCGAATCAATTGAAAAACTTGAGCGATAAATTCAATTTCTCGGATGCCACCCGCACCTAGCTTAATGTTGTTATTCAAACCTCGGCGGCGAACCTCGCTACTGATCATCGACTTCATTCGTCGCAAAGATTGAATCGCACTGAAATCAATATAACGACGAAAAACAAAAGGGCGCAGCATTTGGCGTAGCTCTTGATACTGCGGGTACATCTCACATCCCATCACCCGAGCTTTGATCATCGCGTAACGTTCCCAATCTCGCCCCTGTTCTTGGTAATAATCTTCAAGTGCGGCATAGCTCATTACCAAGGGGCCACTTTCTCCAAATGGGCGAAGTCGCATGTCGACGCGGTAGCAAAAACCATCGAAGGTTTGTTGGTCGAGCGCTTTGATGATGCGTTGACCAAGACGAGTAAAGAACTGGGCATTGGCAATGCTGCGGCGTGCGCCTTGGGTTTCGCCATTCTCTGGATACGTGAAAATTAGATCAATATCGGAAGAAAAGTTTAACTCGCCACCACCTAGTTTCCCCATGCCGATAATTAACATCGGCTGCACTTCACCGTCCTCACTTGTTGGCGTGCCCCACTCCTGACAACACACTTGATATTGCCATTGATAGGTTTCAAAAATCATCGCTTCTGCCAACTCAGATAAGTGGCTTAAAGACGTCTCTAGAGACCATGCATGCGTGAAATCCTTCCACGCAATGTACACCATTTCTCGGTTGCGAAACTGACGCAACACGCGATGACCAGACATCTCATCAGGACATTGTTCCAACAGTTCAGCAAGGCGTGAGCGGTAAGACTCCTGACGACTTGGCTGCGCTAACATACTTGGCAACTCACGGGCTAGGACTTCATCGCGATGAATGGCTTCGGTTATAAATTGGCTTAAGCCCGCCACATAACGAAATTGCTGCGCAACCTCATCGGGCCAAAGGGGAAAATAACCTGCGTCTTGGGCGTTCTGTACGGCAGATTCAGCGATAGAAATCAGTGGCGAAGGCAGCTGCATTTTTCTTCCTTGTTTGAAAAGCACGGTAACTCATTCTTTATACCAGACTGAAAGCAAATAAAAACGCCCACAAAAGGTTTGTGGGCGTTTTATCAAAAGTTCGGGATCGAATATTAAACTTGGAAAGATTTGATCTTCTTGTCTAGCTCACCTGCATTATTTTGCATCATTTCAGAGGTTTCTAGCAGCTCGGTAACGACAACAACTGAGGCTTCCACCAACTCACGTACATTGGTGAGGTTTTGGCTCATCTCTTCTGCAACACTGCTTTGCTGACCAGACGCCGTCGCGATCTGGAAGTTCATGTCATTGATTTGCGTCACTTGCCCAACAATACCATCAAGCTCAGATCCAGCATTAGAAACCAGCTCGTTTCCATCTGCCGCTTCCACAACGCTTTTTTCCATGAGTTCTACCGCAGATTCAGCACTGGTTTGCAGCTGTGCGATCATCTCTTGAATTTCTACCGTCGCTTGTTGTGTACGTTGGGCAAGGTTACGAACTTCATCTGCAACCACAGCAAAACCCCGCCCAGCCTCGCCAGCTCGCGCCGCTTCAATCGCCGCATTCAGTGCAAGCAGGTTGGTTTGCTCAGAAATGCCTTGAATCGTCCCTACAACGCTACCAATGGCTTCAACACGTTCTTCAACTTGGTTAACCGCTTGTGCCGATGAAGCGATATCCGACGAAAGTTCACTCATTTTCGCCATTGTACTTTGCAAGAACTGCTGACCAGAAATTGCTTGTGCGGAAGCTTGCTCTGTCAGAGAAGATGCCGTCTGGGCATGTTCCGCAACCGTTTGGACCGTCGACGACATTTCACTCATCGCCGTAGCAAGTTGATCAATTTCGTTAAACTCTTCTTGCGCCGATTCCTTAGTTTCCGACATGCTCAGTGTCATGACTTCGGTGAGCGTTGATAATTCATCAGACGCATTAATTTGCATTTGAATCACATCGTGCAATTGTCGACGTGTCTTTTCTAATTCACGTGCCACGTCTCCGTATTCATCTTTACAATCCATACCAAATGGAACAGAGAGGTTCTTGCTCGCCATCAGTTTGATCGCGTCGCTCAGATACTGTGTTTGACGCAACATCACTCTAGCCGCCGCTAATAAGAGCACGACAAAAACCACTATCAATAAGGCGGTTTGCCAAGCAACTTGCGTTAAGTATGCTTCATAATGCTGTTGGGCAACTTGCGCGTTTTGTGTCGCCGCTAAAAGTGAGTCGTAAAAAGTGTTTGCGTCCCACAGTTGTTTTGCCACGATCAGGACAGTACTGAAGACCATCAACATGACCATTTTAGGCACCAGTCGAATGTCGGATATGACCCTTTCCCATGGCTTAAATGCCAGCTTTTCCATTGTCAGTTCTCCACCGAGTCTTATATAGTCTTTATCTATAATCTTTATATTACTTATAGTTATGTTCGCGCTTTGCGTGGTTACGCGATTTATTTTGAGCTTCGTATGAAAAACAATGATATCAAAGACAGCACACGACCGATGGGCCTGTTGTCACTAATATTGTCTTTTATGGCACTATTTGTGATCTCTGGCTTGTTGTTTTTCCCGATCGATCACGAAACCCGTCAAGTTCTTATCGGTCTGGATTTCATAATCTGTAGTATTTTTCTACTACAGCTCACCATTGATTTGATCCGGTCCACAGATCGCTGGTTATTCCTTAAACGTCATTGGATAGATTTCGTGGCGAGCATCCCATTGATAGAGCCCCTGCGCTTTGCTCGTATTTTTCATATTATGCGAGTGGTATTAGTACTGCGTTCGTCAAAGTTCATTTTGCATCAGCTCAAAGAAAACCGCCGCGAAACTACGGTCGCCTCTATACTGCTATTGATGGTTATACTCATAACGCTCGGTTCTAGTGCAATGCTGTTTATCGAAGCGAAAAACCCAGAAGCGAATATTCGCACTGGCGCCGATGCTTTGTGGTGGGTATTTGTAACGATCTCAACGGTTGGTTACGGCGATCATTATCCTGTGACCTCCATAGGAAAGTTTTTGGCTGTCATCATCATTGTTTGCGGGGTGGGTATCTTTGGTATGATCTCGGGTCTTATCACCTCTATCCTTACTGCCCCAACGAAACAACAGACGCACAGTTCAATCAATAAAGAACGTATGCTCGAGCAGCTCCTAAGCCAACAAGCGCAAATACTAGAACGACTCGATTTCATGGAAAAAGAGCTACAACAACGTAAAACAGAAACAAAAAAATAGGACCATGCGGTCCTATTTTTTTGTTCTTATCACCAGAACGATCATTCACGCCAATAAGGCTGAACTTCCACACTGATCGCTCGGGTTTGATCCATTGCATGCAAAATTGAGCGCTCTTGACGGTGCAACCAGCGTTCTAACTGCTCTTTTTCTGCGTCTTCCAGCATATCAACCAACGGGAGTAAGTGGTTCAGCATTAGCAGATCATCGATACCATGCACTAGATCCGCCCATGGTAAACGGAAGCTGTTACGCTCATCCGAGTTATACAAACTCGCGAAACCAATACCAGTATAGAGGTTACGCAATAAGCGATAACGCTGATCAACGTACTCTTGCGCCGTCAAATCGCGCTCTGCTGGGAAAGCTTCCATTAGCTCAGCCCAAGTGCGATCGAGCTGAGTAACTGAAAACGGCATGATATTACTTGCCATTTTTTCACGTGCTTTTTCATCAAGAAATGGCTGCCAACCGCGCGCTAAGATCCAGCGGCTTAGATCCAGCAGTAACCCTGTGTAACGCGCGGAATTGAGCAACCCTAGCACTTCTTCACGGCTTGGCAACTCTTGTAACTGCTGAGTCAACTCAGATACTAAGAACTTACGTGCATCCAACTTGCGCAGCACATTGCCTTTGTCATCTAAAAGCTCTTCAAGGTGTGCATGCTCATCCAACCAACTCAGTTCTTCTTCCAACCATTTAAGCTCTTGGCGCAGAATCGCGCTCGCGCGACGAGGGACAATCCCGCCAAAAATGGTCAATGTTTGACGAATGAAACGAATGGCATTACTGATTTCACGCAGTGCTTCCACGCTGTCACGCTCCGCATAAATTTGCTCGTGATAATGCCAATGAGACAAAGCGTGCTCTAAAGAGTTGATCAAGCAAAATTCAACGGTATCCGTCGGACTACTGTCCACAAGTGCCAATGATTTTACTTCATCACCCGCATAACCGCTTGCAAGTCGATAACCTTTCGCCGCTTTGCTCAAGTTACCCAAGCGCATACCACCTTGCTCGCAAAAGCTGCGTGCCAGTGTGAATAAAGCTTCGGTTTGGCCAGACTTAAGTTCCAGTTCAACTTCGCAAATTGGCTCTTGCTTCTCTTCTTCGTCTTCACCTTTGGCTACAACTAAGCCTTGGTCAAAAGCAACTTCAATCTGACTGCCATCGGGCATGCCAATCAGCCATTGTTCACGTGTGAAGTTGGTCGAGAATAATGGCATAAGCTCGGATTGCAGCGTTTCTGCATCTTTACCTGGAGGCCAAATATCTAGAGGATGAAGCGACAGATTAGGCTCGTCGCTAGTGTGCTCAGCATTGTATTCTGGTCTTTGATGTAAGCCTGCGACGACGCGTCCTGCTGTCTTTACGGTTTGGACGAATACATCATCAAAACGGCGAATTCTTAAACCAATGTCGTGCTTTCGAAGCCATTTATCGGCAGTATCAAAATAGGTGTTACCCAAGTCACGACAACTATGCTGAAGTACTTTTGTCTCAGAAATTTTTTCTTTTAAAGTTTCTGAAAATTCAGGAGAAACAAAAAACTTCAGTTCTATTTCGGTTTCCATAGCTATACCTTTCAAAGCAGATAGAAACAGGATATTGCGTAATTTCTCACACGGCAAGAGAGAAATATCGCCGGATTGATGATCTAAAACAGTTTTAATGAGCGATTTAATGCGTTACCATGCGCGCCTTTATAGCCATCGTTCAACATTTCGCCAAGCACTCAGAAATGGTGTATGTTTTTTTAAGGTTATAGTTATTAGGTTGAATGACCATGCCAGTAAATACAATTATGGGGTTATTTGCAAAGTCCCCAATTAAGCCTTTGCAACGCCACGTTGTGTGTGTCAACGAATGTTGTTCACACTTGGTGAAATTCTTTGAAGTATCTTCAAAGGGTGATTGGGAAAAAGCAGCAGAAATCCGTGCACAAATTTCTCACCTAGAGAAAGAAGCGGATGTGCTGAAACGTGAAATCCGTCTAAAACTGCCTCGCGGTTTGTTCATGCCAGTCGACCGTACTGACATGCTTGAGCTTTTGACTCAACAGGACAAACTTGCAAACCTGGCAAAAGACATTGCTGGCCGTGTATATGGTCGTCAACTTGTCATCCCTGAGGCTCTCCAACCAAACTTCCTCGCTTACGTTCAACGTTGTCTTGATGCTGCCGATCAGGCGCAAAAGGTAATCAATGAACTTGATGAATTGCTAGAAACCGGCTTCAAAGGCCGTGAAGTGACGCTCGTCGCTGAAATGATTCATCAATTAGACGTTATCGAAGATGATACCGATGCCATGCAGATTGAACTTCGCCAACAGTTGATGGTGATTGAAGCTGACATGAACCCTATCGATGTCATGTTCCTATACAAGATTCTTGAATGGGTAGGTGGTATTGCCGACCAAGCGCAGCGCGTAGGTGCTCGTTTGGAAGTCATGCTATCTCGATCTTAAAACATAAAGTTAACGACATAACGAAGAGCATAATTAACACGTGTCATAGGGACGATGACTATTTTCATCGTCTTATGGTTTGGCGCGCGTAAAATTTTGTTCCGCTTGTTATAAAACAACTAGGTATTACGATGGATATCCTTGCGAACTACGGCACTGTCCTGATTATTGTTGCAGCGATTTTTGGTTTCATGATGGCGATTGGTATTGGCGCGAACGACGTTGCTAATGCGATGGGTACATCTGTAGGTTCAAAAGCGCTAACTGTAAAACAAGCTATCATCATTGCGATGATCTTCGAATTTGCAGGTGCTTACCTTGCAGGCGGTGAAGTAACCGACACTATCCGTAAAGGTGTAATCGAAACTTCTTTATTTGCTAGTCAACCAGATGTTCTTGTCTACGGCATGATGTCTGCGCTTTTAGCAGCAGGTACATGGCTGCTTCTTGCTTCTTACATGGGCTGGCCAGTATCAACGACTCACTCAATCATCGGTGCAATCATTGGTTTTGCATGCGTATCAGTAGGTACTGAAGCGGTTGACTGGGGCAGCGTTCAAGGCATTGTTGGTAGCTGGATTATTACGCCAGTGATTTCAGGTTTCTTTGCTTACGTTATCTTTGTCAGCGCACAACGCCTGATTTTTGATACTGAGAACCCTCTGTTTAACGCGAAACGTTTTGTACCTGTTTACATGTTCATCACAACAATGGTGATTGCACTTGTAACCATCAAAAAAGGTCTAAAACACGTTGGTCTTCACCTGACCAATGGTGAAGCCTGGATGTGGGCAGCAGCAGTTTCAGCACTTGTGATGATTGGCGGCTACGTATACATCCAGAAAAAATTCGCTAATCGCGAAGAGGACCGCAGCTTTTCTGGCGTGGAAGGTATCTTCAGCGTTCTGATGGTTATCACCGCTTGTGCGATGGCATTTGCACACGGTTCAAACGACGTTGCAAACGCCATTGGTCCGCTGTCTGCTGTCGTATCGACTGTTGAACACATGGGCGAAATCAGCACGAAAAGCACCATCGCTTGGTGGATTCTACCTCTTGGTGGTATTGGTATCGTGGTCGGTCTTGCAACACTAGGTCACAAAGTAATGGCAACTGTTGGTACAGGCATCACTGAGCTAACGCCTAGCCGCGGTTTTGCAGCACAGCTAGCAACAGCATGTACAGTAGTTCTAGCGTCTGGTACAGGCCTGCCAATTTCAACCACTCAAACATTGGTTGGTGCGGTTCTCGGTGTTGGCTTTGCTCGTGGTATCGCAGCACTGAACCTAGGCGTAGTTCGTAACATCGTGGCATCATGGATCGTTACACTACCAGCGGGTGCGTTATTGGCCGTAGTATTCTTCTACGGACTTCAAGCGATGTTCGCTTAAGACACTCGTCAATAGAATGTAAGCGCTTTGTCATTATTGACTCAAACGCACAGAAAGGGAGGCTTTGCCTCCCTTCTTTGTTGCACCGAGGTTTGAAACTGCATACTATTCGTCTATTTCCGGCTCCAATCATTCGGTGCCAACGCTGTCTCCAAGAAAAATCGTTAAGGGATTTACTGTGAAAAAACTAATCATCACGGTTTTGTTTACTTTGCTAGCAGCGCCAGCGGCCCTAGCAGCAGACCGTTATATTTCTGATGACCTCTTCACTTTTATGCACTCAGGTCCAAATAACACCTACCGTATTATTGGTAGTGTTAACGCCGGTTCTAAAGTACAACTGATTAAAACCAACCGAGATACTGGCTATACGCAAGTTCGTGATGACCGTGGTCGCACTGGTTGGGTACAAAGCAAGTTTGTGACAAACCAAGAGAGCATGGCAATTCGCCTTCCTCGCATTGAGAAAGAGCTAGCCGAAGTAAAAGAGCAGCTTGCTAATGCTCGTCAAACTTCTGATGCAGAGAAAGCCGGTCTTGTTACCTCTCTCGAAACACGTAACCAACAAATTTCAGATCTAGAAAATAAATACTCTGAGATCAGCGATCAGCTTACTTCTGTTGAAACAGAAAACCGCGAGCTACGCGCAAAACTGGATACTCAAAAAGATGACATGCTGCTTAAGTACTTCACTTATGGCGGCGGTGTCGCAGGTTTAGGTTTACTATTTGGTTTGATTCTTCCGCATGTCATGCCTCGTAGAAAGCGCTCTCCTGCAGGTTGGGCATAAACCCTTACGCTTTTATCTTTAAAAAGAACGCAAAAGCCAGTCGATATTGACTGGCTTTTTAGTTTGCTTCGTTTGATAGAAGTGAGTACTACTCCCCCATTGAACTAGAGGCTCGACGACGATCCGTTGCGCCATAAAGCTTGCCATCTTTTAGCTCAATTGCATTCAAACCGCTTACCACTGGAATAACGTGCACTGGGTAGCCAAGCTCCATAAACTCAGGCACCAACATTTCTGCGAACGTTTTCTTTTCCACCAGCAAACCAGTCGGGTCATAAGACTTGGTGCGGTCTATCTTAGTGCCATACTGGATGTTTGGTAAGTCAATAGCCTCTTGCGCTGATAAGTTCCAATCCAGCACCCCAACCACGGTTTTGAGTACATACCCCGGGATTTGTGAACTACCTGGTGACCCAACCACCAAACGCAAATTATCATCACTGTCCATCACCATTAATGGCGTAATAGCCGAACGTGGACGCTTGCCCGCTTCAATTGAGTTTTGCGTAGGTTTGCCGTTAACCGTTGGCAGAGGTGAGAAGTTAGCCATCTGCGCGTTCAAGATAACGCCATCGACCATCACACCCGAGCCCATACCCGTTCCTACCGTACTAGTCATTGCTATTGCATTTCCATCTCTATCGACGATAGAAATATGCCCTGTATCTTTGCTCTCGAAGCCTTGATATTGCGCATACTGAGTTTGCGTTATCTGTCCTGCTTTTGGATCCTCTTTTGAAGTGCCATTATCGGGGATTAAATCACGTCTCTGATCTAGATAGGCTTTAGACAACAACTGTTCAACTGGCGCTTCCACATAATCCGGATCTCCGGCATACGCAATACGATCTGCTTTTGCAATTCGCATCGCTTCAGTCATGAGACGCCAAGGTTCCACATCCGTTTTCGCCATATGGGCAATGTCATAGGGTGCAAGCAGTTCAAGACTCTGAGCGACCATCACACCGCCCGAAGCTGGGTAACCAAAAGAGACGATTTTATTCCCACGGTAGTCGCTCTCAATGATGTCACGCTGCTTCACTTGGTAATGTTTAAAATCTTCTAAAGACAACTTCTCGTGTTGGTCGTTAATACGACTATTAACCGTCTCTACGATGTGCTGACCAAGCTCACCACCATAAAGGTAACTATCGCCTTGTTGCGCGATCTTCCTCAGCGTCTCAGCCATCTTAGGGTTCTTCATCAAGGTTCCCGTCGGCTTAATATCGTCCCCTTGCCAATACAAGGCTTTCACTTCCGGATCTTGCTCAAGTCGGCTTTGCTCTCTTACTACGATGTCGTAGGTGTAGCTGTTCATCGCGTACCCATTGCTCGCCAATGTAATCGCCGGCTTAATCAGCTCTGCCCATGGCAACTTGCCGTATTGTTCATGAGTGGTGTAAAGCAACCGCAACGTGCCTGGAACCGCAACAGAACGAGGGCCTAATATTTCGTTGCGACTGAGTACTTCCCCATTCTCAACAAACATTTCAGGGTTCGCGCTAGAGGGCGCTTCATCTCGACCATCAAGGGCCAGAAATTTTTTCTCGTCATGTTGATAAAACAGCGCGAAAGTCCCGCCGCCAATTCCGGTCATATCTGGCTCAACGACAGACATCACCATCTGCATCGCGACCATAGCATCAACAGCGTTACCGCCTTCTTTCAATATTGAGTAACCGGTACTGCTCACGTAAGGATTCGTCGCACTGACCATGAAATCTTGCCCGCGACTATCTGGTGTAACTGGGAATGGGTCTGGCTTTGCTGCATAGCTTGTCGATGCAACAATGCTTAAAGAAAAAATCAGAATACGCATGTGTCTCTGTTTAGACTCCTATTATGTGATGGGGTCTAACGTGGACCAAGTCATTACTCCGAAGTTCGTGAAAATGGTGTCTTTTTACACAACGCTGACTGGAGTCGCGCTATCAATAGATGAATGATATTGGTGCTATTTAAACGACTGAGAAAAGCTATATTTTGCTTGTTTGAGTATCTAAAAATCATCACCAGAATAGATGCAAAAGATGCTCTGAAAAATAAAAAGCCAGCGATATGATTTCGCTGGCTTGATGTGTTTCTACAAGAGTTAGCCTTTCCACTCATACAACGCTGGTATACGAATTTGCTCACCTTGGAACTCAACAATCACAGCTTGCGGTTGTATTTCTCTTAGAGTGACCTGATCATCAACGACATCCCCTTGATGATACTCAACATTGTTAATTTTCACCCAACGGCGATTTTCATCACTAGCGTACATATGGGTTTGCAAATTAAGCGCAGGTAGACGCCCTTGCCACTGGTGAGCGTTGCGCTCTAAATCGTTCACGCGTGCCGTTTGTGATGAAGAGTTGTCATCATCTCGGGATAAGGCATTTTCGACCTTCCTAGCTAAATCAGGAGATAATGAGGATAAATCCAGATCATCCAAAGACAACCCGAGGTCCTCTTCAGCAGCAGAAGTCGTTTGGGTTGATGCTGAGTTGCGTGTTTCATCTCTGCTTGGTGTATGGCTCGTGTATTCATCGGGGGTGGTAAATGTACCAAAATCACGCGATAGCTCTGCACTTGGCCACTCTCTTGGCAATTGGGCCAACTGGGTGTTCTCTGGATAGTCTAATACTTTGAAAGGTGATACCACTTCGACCTTTTCTATCGGGGACGTTGTATCTACTTCAACACTCGGTGCAAAGAGATCTAAGTACCAAGCGACTCCAATAGCAGAAGCAGTGATTGGCAGCAAGAACAGACCTATATGTTTCACAGCTGACATTATGCGTCCTCCTTCTCTATTCTCGCCAGTTGAGGCGCATCTGGCTGAACATTTTGCTGAAGTCGGTCTAGCGTTCGCTTACCTGCAATACCATCGACACCAATTCCTTGCCAGCGTTGAAATAACTCGACTCGCTCTTTCATCGCACCATCAAAAATAGACGTTTCAAGCAGTGGCTCACTCACCGCTTCTGCTAATAATCGGTCTAATACTTCAATCGCAGGGCCTTCCATGTCTAAACGTAATGTTTCATTCAGCGGAGCATGCCACAGTTCGATAATATTGCCCTGCCACAACGGCTTTAACCATGAAATTGGCAGACGGAGACGCTGCTTACCATTGAGCACTTCAGCTTGGTCATTACCGACGGCATATAGAATGACATACCCAACATCACCTTGATAATTCAACTCCAAGATCACAGGGCGATTTTGTTGCATCAACAGCGGCCAAGTCGCCATTTTACGCTCACAACGCATAGTCGACTGCGGTTCTGACAAACAAAGGTTATCGCGAACCGATGCTTGATACCCCCACAAACGATACAAATCATTTACAGCGAGGTTCGACTGTTTTTGTGTTAACAATAAAGCACGCTGCTCATCCGTTAACTGTTGGCTGACGACGGTTGGTGTTGGCTCTACTCTTGGCTCCGTCACTTGTGTCAACACTGACGTCGCTTGAGCTGGCATATAATTCACGATCGCCCACCCCGTACTTAATGCAGCAATAAGGCCTACCGTGACAGAGCCCCAAGCAGGCCAACGGAAAGTCCGGCGCTCTTTTTTATCTTGCTGATAAATATCTGCCTGAAACTGCATCACCTCTTCACAGGCCTGCTGAACGGTTTGCTTATCCACAACCACATTACCCTGGTGATAACTGATGTTGAGGGATTTGTCACAGATAAGGTTGATGAGCCGCGGTATACCGTGACTGTATTTGGCTATAAGTTTACAAGAAGCACGATTAAACAGTTGCTGGTCGCCACCAGCTGTATGTAGTCGAAATGCGATGTAATCTTCTGTCTCTTTTTCATCCAACGGCAACAGGTGATAACGCCCGGTAATACGCTGGGCAAGTTGGCGTAGTTGTGTTGTTTGTAATAACCGCTGCAATTCAGGCTGCCCGACCAACAACACTTTGAGCAGTTTTCTGGTATCGGTTTCCAAGTTAGTCAACAAGCGCAACTGCTCTAAAACGTCGGCAGCAAGGTGTTGAGCCTCATCAATGACCAGCAATGTCTGCCAGCCTGAACGATAATTACGCAGCAAATATTGATGGATAACCTGGTTTAGCTGTTTGAGGTTTGCGTCTGGCGGATAGGTGATTTTGAACTCATCGCAAATGGCTTCGAGCAAGTCTCTACTCGAAAACGTGGGATTGAGAATAAGACCCGCTTTGGTGTTATCACCCAAATTCGCCAGCATCGCTTTTGCGACGGTCGTTTTGCCTGTACCTACTTCGCCAGTAAGCATAGCAAAGCCACCGCCATCGCCTAGCCCAGCTTGGAGATGTGTGATTGCCTCTTTGTGACGTTGGCTTAAATACAAATAACGTGAGTTTGGAACAATCGAAAATGGTTGTTCGACAAACCCAAAAAAGTCCTTATACATTAGGCTCTCCAGCTAAAAAACCACCTGGGAATAGTCAGACATGGTATAAACGCTCTTCTTCTATTCTTAGGAGTAAAGAAAAGTACCATTGCTTGCTACAATGTCCAACGGCATATCCATAAATTAAGAGGTAATTCGTGCAAGTTTATTTAGTAGGTGGCGCAGTTCGAGATAAATTGCTCGGAATTGATAGTTATGACAACGACTGGGTGGTCGTAGGCGCGACGCCCGAGATGATGCTGTCCCAAGGATACACCGCCGTTGGTAAAGACTTTCCTGTATTTCTGCATCCCAAAAGTAAAGAAGAACATGCCCTTGCACGAACAGAGAGAAAGTCAGGTTCTGGTTACACTGGTTTTGAATGTTTCTTCGATCAAAACGTCACCTTAGAAGAAGATTTGATACGTCGTGATTTAACCATTAACGCGATGGCAATGGAGAGTGATGGCACGATCCATGACCCATATGGTGGCCAGCAAGATCTCAACGATAAACTGCTACGCCATGTATCAGACGCCTTTATTGAAGACCCTCTACGCGTTTTACGTGTCGCTCGCTTCGCTGCAAAGCTTGCTGATCTAAACTTTACGGTTGCCGACGAAACTATGCGGTTAATGCGTCACATGGCAGAGTCCGGAGAGCTGAGCACACTGACTCCCGAGCGTGTTTGGCAAGAATGGCATAAATCTCTCTCTACTCCTCGCCCTGATATTTTCTTATCGGTTCTACGAGACTGTGGTGCATTAACCGTGGTGTTACCTGAAATTGATGCACTATTTGGCGTACCTCAACCTGAGAAGTGGCATCCAGAAATCGATACTGGCATCCATACTTTGATGGTGGCAGAGCAAGCCGCAAAATTGAGTAACTCACTCCCCGTCAGGTTTGCCGCCCAAGTGCATGACTTGGGTAAAGGCGTGACACCAGAGAGCGAATGGCCAAGCCACAAAATGCATTGCCATACAGGATTAAAACTGATCAAAAAGCTGTGCGAACGTGTCCGGGTACCAAATGAGTTTCGTGATTTAGCCTTGATGGTGTGCGAACAGCACTCCAATATTCATCGCGCGGCTGAACTTAAACCACAAACCATAATTAAAATACTCAATAAACTTGATGTGTGGCGTAACTCCGAACGTCTGCAAGATATCTTGCTTTGCTGCCAAGCGGATCACGCTGGTCGTAAAGGACTGGAAACGCAACCATATCCACAGGCGGATATTTTTAGGCAAGCCTACCAAGCAGCAGCGGCAGTTGACGTTCAAACCATAATCAAAGAGGGCTTTAAAGGCCCTGCGATTCGTGACGAGCAAGAAAAACGACGTATTGAAGCAGTGAAAGCAGTACTTAAGAAGTAACGAACAAACAAAAACGCCCGCGGATTTCGCGGGCGTTTTTCGTTAGCATCAATTATGCACTTAATAGAAAAGCGAACAAACCGACTCCCAAAATGAGACGGTAAATCACAAACGGTGTCATGCCCATGCGTGAAATCATCTTCAAGAAGAAGTGGATACAGATGTACGCACTGATAAACGATGTGATAATGCCAGTAAGTAAGAAACCAACATGGACAGGTTCACCACTGGTCACTAACTTCATGCCTAAGTAGCTACCAGCTAATGTAATGATTGGGATCGACATTAAAAACGAAAATCGGGCAGCCGCTTCTCGAGTAAAGCCAAGGTAAAGCGCTGCTGTGATGGTCGCCCCTGAACGTGAAGTTCCAGGAATCATCGCTAAGGCTTGAGCAATACCGATAAATACAGCTTTCTTCCAACCCGTTTGGTATTCATCGGCAACGAGTTTAGCGTTTTTGTCTACCCACCATAGCAACAGGCCAAATACGATCGTAGTAGTCGCGATGACGTAAGCGCTACGTAGATACACTTCAATGATGTCTTTCATCAATAAGCCGAACACACAAGCTGGAATCGTCGCAATCACGATCATCCAAGCCAATTTAGCTTCTTTACTGCGATCTCCTTTAAAGATCGAAGCAAATAACGCTTGAAACAAAGTGATTACTTCATGACGAAAATAGATCACGACAGCCATTAATGTACCGACGTGAACAGCAACATCAAAGGCCAGACCTTGGTCTTCCCATCCTAAAATAGCGGAAGGCAGGATCAAATGGGCAGAGCTTGAGATAGGCAAAAACTCTGTCAGCCCCTGAATCAGAGCCAAAATAAAGGCTTCAAAATAACTCATGTAAACAACTCAAATTAAAAATGAAAGGAAACGGGTTTGAGCGAATCGACTGGCTGCATAGCATGCCAAATGTCTGCGACTGTGCGTCCATCGCCTGGGATCACTAATTGCGGTTCGAGATCATACAGCGGCTTTGTGACAAAAGGATATTTGTAGATATCACTGCGAGGTAGCTCAGGTTTTTTCTTGGAGACGCGCTCACCGAACAACACTATATCGAGATCCAGTGTTCGATCCTGATACTTTTGCGCGTTTTCTTCGCGTCCCCACTTAAATTCAATCTCGCGTAGTTGATGGCTCAACTCTTCTAATGACAACTCGGTACGCATTGCAACGACAAAGTTGTAGAAATTCTTGCTGCTAAAACCAATAGGTTCGCATTCATATATCGGTGATACGAGGAGATTTTCTCCAAGCCGTTGCAGCTCCTGATACGCAGCAAGCACATGTTGCTCTCTTTCTACGTTCGTCCCAACACCAATATAAGTGGTGATCATGCTCGGCCTCGCTCAATCACCACACCAACAGCACGTGCTTGCGGCACGGCGCCAGGCTTCGCTAGGCGGATTGTCACCCAAGGCACAGAGAAACGCTGCATGATAAGCTCTGCTACTTCTTCAGCCACGCGCTCGACCAGTAAGAAACGACCATTTTCAATGTGGTTAAGTACCGCCTCACTCACCTGCGAATAATCCAGTGCATCTTGCACATCATCACTTTTGCCCGCAGGTTTATTATCGTGTGCCATTTCAATATCTAGAACCAACTTTTGTTTGATTTGTTGCTCCCAGTCGTACACGCCAATTGTGGTGATTACTTCTAACTGTTCAATAAAAACTTTATCCAGAGCCATCTTATGTCCTTCTATTACAGAGGTCGGATACCCGTGAGGGGTAATTTGATCGTAGTATTCTATACCTAAGTAACATTTACTTTGGTCATCACAATGTTACTTAGGTATAAACTGCGAAAGCATCTTTATATACAAGAAATCACATAATGCAAGCTCTATCACAGTGAGGATTTCTGCATTATGTAAATTCGGGGTATGATAGCAACTACGCGGGAACCGAGCATTAAATTCCAATCCATCAAGGACTTCTATGGACGCACTGGCACTGATAATGACAATGGCCGCCTATTTATTAGGTTCGGTTTCCAGTGCGGTTTTGATCTGTCGACTCTTAAAACTGCCAGACCCACGCAGTGTGGGATCTAACAATCCTGGAGCAACGAACGTATTGCGTATTGGCGGACGAGGAGCCGCTGTTTCAGTCTTGTTGTGCGATATGCTCAAAGGCACTATCCCCGTGTGGGGCGGATACTTTCTTGGTATCGACCCTATCATTCTTGGCGTCATCGCCATTGCTGCCTGTCTTGGCCACATGTACCCCATCTTTTTCCACTTTAAAGGCGGAAAAGGTGTCGCAACCGCGCTTGGCGCTATCGCTCCGATTGGTTTGGACTTAACAGGATTGGTAAT
This sequence comes from Vibrio sp. 1401, assembly GCF_033340295.1. Taxonomy (NCBI): domain Bacteria; kingdom Pseudomonadati; phylum Pseudomonadota; class Gammaproteobacteria; order Vibrionales; family Vibrionaceae; genus Vibrio; species Vibrio sp. 1401. The sequence continues at coordinate 8,688 of NZ_JAWOWF010000005.1, read as the reverse complement.
GTTAACTTGGCTGTCAGTAGCCGCGCTATTCCGCTATTCATCCTTAGCGGCTCTCGTCACGGTTTTGGTCACTCCGTTTTATACTTGGATGTTTAAACCGCAATACACGTTACCTGTTGCTATGCTGTGCTGCTTAATCGTATTTAAGCATCATCAAAATATTCGTCGGCTTTTGTCTGGCGACGAGCCAAAAATCGGCGAGAAAAAACTGACACAAAAAAACTCGGCTTAATGCCGAGTTTTTCGTTTAAAGAAGGATGTATTGGTTATGCATGAACTCGATTCAGGAAGTTCAACAACATCTGGTTGACGAACTCAGGTTGCTCTAAACAACTGATATGTCCAGCTTGGGGAATCTCCACCAACTCACTGCCTGTGATACAGTCTTTCATTAAATAAGATTCAAAAACTGGACGGGGTTTATCTTCACAGCCCACTGCAATTAACGTCGGCAGAGCAAATTTTTCCGAATCCTCAATCACATCCCGGCGACCAAACACCATGCGCCCTATGCGAGCTACTTCCACCGCACGCTCACCGTTCAGCTCTTCTAAACTGCGTTTGAATGAAGCGACAAGTTTAGGGTTATCCTGATTGACGTTGTTGGCAAAGAACAGCGGCACAACGGCTTCAATAATTGGCGCAGGCACTGCTTGGACTTGGCTGATGGTATCAAGCATTGCAAAATACTTTTTATACGTAACTTCTGGCTCCCAGCCAATGAAGGTATCCATCAATACCAGTGACTTAACACGTTGCGGCGCTTGAGCCGTTAGCTCTGCTCCCCACATGCCGCCAACAGATAAGCCCACTATCGAGAACTCTTCGATATCTAAATGATCCATCAATGCCAACATATGTTGTGCATAGTCGGCCAATGACTGTGTCGATGCAGGTGCAGCGTCCGATTCACCATGTGCCCAAAGATCTGGCACAATACAACGGAATGACTGGCTTAAAACCTCAACTTGCGGCGCCCACATTTGGCTATCCCAAAGGTAACTATGACCAAATAGAAGCACAGGGCCCTCACCTTTATCTAGATAAGCAAGTTGCTGACCTTCAATTTCAAACTTATTCATTGTTATATCCATTTCTTATTCTTCCACGTCATCCTAGCACTGAAACAATCGCGAACTGATCGCATCAGTCAGAATGTAAAACGAGGCGGTTCATTGAATAATTAAAAATAAAGGCCTCTGAGGAGCAGAGACCTTTATTACACAGAACCGGTTTCAAACCTACCGCATAAATTTGACTAAGCGACAGGTGTTAGTTGATCAATTGGCCAACGTGGACGAGCCTCTACTGACATATCAGCCACTTCGCCATTCTTCAAGCGCTGCATGCCTGCGTAAGCGATCATCGCACCGTTATCTGTACAGAACTCAGTACGTGGGTAGTAAACTTCGCCGCCAACTTTCTTCGCTAACTTCTCTAACTCAGCTCGCAAACGACGGTTAGCACTCACACCACCAGCAATAACAATGCGTTTCATGCCTGTTTGCTCAAGCGCGCGCTTACATTTAATAGCCAACGTAGCACACACAGCCTCTTCAAATGCCAATGCGATGTCCGCGCGGGTTTGCTCGTCATCACCGTTTGCAGCAATCGTGTTAGCCGTAAAGGTTTTTAGACCAGAGAAACTCATGTCCAAACCTGGCACATTCGTCATTGGGCGCGGGAACTTAAAGCGGCCCGGTGTACCTTTTTCCGCCAGTTTAGATAATAGTGGACCGCCTGGGTAATCCAAACCCATTAGCTTCGCTGTTTTATCAAACGCTTCGCCCGCCGCATCATCAATCGACTCACCTAGAATTTTGTACTCACCGATGCCTCTCACTTCCACCATCATAGAGTGACCGCCCGATACTAATACCGCCACAAACGGGAACGGTGGAGGGTTATCTTCCAACATTGGGGCCAATAGGTGACCTTCCATATGATGAACAGGTACCGCTGGCACTCCCCAAGCATAAGCAATACTGCGACCGATAGTCGCACCCACTAATAGCGCCCCAACAAGACCAGGCCCCGCGGTATACGCGACACCATCGATGTCTTTTGAAGTTAAGTTCGCTTCTTTTAGTGCCTCTTTAATAAGAGGAATGGTTTTCTTTACGTGGTCACGTGAAGCCAACTCAGGCACCACACCGCCGTAATCTGCGTGCAGTTTTACTTGGCTGTATAGCTTGTGTGACAAGAGACCGTTTTCATCGTCATAAATTGCGATGCCAGTCTCGTCACAAGAGGTTTCAATACCAATAATGCGCATGGTTTTCTCAGTATGCTTTCTGTATAGAGGAAATTTGGGCGTCATATTACCTCGCCTTGGTGCTGCAAACAAATTTTGTACAGACAATAATCGACAAAAGGCTTTACAAAGTAGTTGTGATCGGATTAAAATTCCGCACCATTTTTGATCAAGCTGGTAAGAGACCTAACAATTGTGATTTGGTCTGTTGAATACCAGCGTTAACGAATAACCCCTGAGGTGAAAGGCATATGCCAGTAGTTAAAGTACGTGAAAACGAACCGTTCGACGTTGCTCTACGTCGTTTTAAGCGCTCTTGCGAAAAAGCAGGTATCCTTTCTGAAGTGCGTCGTCGTGAGCACTACGAAAAACCAACTACAGTTCGCAAACGCGCTAAAGCAGCAGCTCAAAAGCGTCACGCTAAGAAGCTAGCTCGCGAAAACGCTCGTCGCGTTCGCCTGTACTAATAACTGAGCTCCAAAAGGAATTTAGTTATGGCTCTGATTGATCAACTCAAAGAAGAGCAAAAATTAGCGATGAAAGCCAAGGACAAATTGCGCCTTGGTACTATTCGTTTAGCCCTATCAGCAATCAAGCAACGTGAAGTTGACGAACAGATTACTCTGAACGATGACGACATTCTTGCAGTATTGACCAAGATGGTTAAACAACGTCGCGATTCTGTAGCGCAGTTTGAAGCAGCGGGTCGTCAAGATCTTGCTGATGCGGAACAAGCAGAAATTACCGTTCTTGAGGACTTTATGCCTCAACCACTGACAGACGAAGAAGTAGCGGCTCTCATCGAGAACGCGATTGCTGAATCTGGCGCAGCTGGCATGCAAGACATGGGCAAAGTAATGGGCGTTCTGAAACCGCAAATTCAAGGGCGTGCAGATATGGGTAAAGTAAGCGGTTTAGTTCGCGCTAAATTGGCTTAAGGTACCCCACCCAATTGCAGCAAGCCGTGCTATCCTTTGGAGCGCACGGCTTGTTTGTATCTGGATGGATGGAATGAAATCAATGGGCAATACGCTCATTCTTTTAAGGCATTCACTCCACTCATCATCTTCTTTTTTTGTTAGGTTTTATGGCTGGACACATCCCTCGCAGTTTTATCGATGACCTTCTAGCTCGACTTGATATTGTCGATATCATCGACGCACGTGTGAAACTTAAGAAAAAAGGCAAAAACTACGGCGCATGCTGCCCGTTCCACAACGAAAAGACACCCTCATTCAGTGTCAGTCAAGAAAAGCAGTTCTACCATTGTTTTGGTTGTGGCGCGCATGGAAATGCCATCGATTTTTTGATGGAATTCGACCGACTAGAATTCGTCGAAGCCATTGAAGAACTCGCTTCATACTTGGGTTTAGATGTTCCTCGCGAACAACGTAGCGGCGGTAATGGTTCGTTTCAATCAGGCCCACAAGCAAGCAGCAGTGAAAAACGTAACCTATACGACTTAATGGGCAGCATTGCTCAATTTTATCGTAACCAACTCAAACAGCCAGCAAGTAAGGTGGCGATTGAGTATCTAAAAGATCGCGGCCTGTCTGGTGAAATCGTCCAGAAGTTTGGCATCGGCTATGTGGCTGATGAATGGGATTTAGTTCGTAAGAACTTTGGCCAGAATAAAGAAAACCAAGACATGCTCGTCACTGGCGGCATGTTGATTGAAAACGATAAAGGCAACCGCTACGACCGATTCCGTGGTCGAGTGATGTTTCCTATTCGAGACAGACGCGGTCGAGTAATAGGCTTTGGTGGTCGAGTATTAGGTGATGGGACACCAAAATATCTCAACTCACCCGAAACCCCGATATTTCATAAAGGTAAAGAGTTGTATGGCCTTTATGAAGTACTACAAGCGTACCGTGAGCCACCACAAATTTTAGTGGTTGAAGGCTATATGGATGTTGTCGCGCTTGCTCAATATGGCGTAGATTATTCCGTTGCCTCATTGGGAACCTCGACAACGGGTGATCACTTGCAAGTGTTATTCAGGCAAACAAGCACCGTCGTGTGTTGTTATGACGGTGACCGCGCAGGCCGTGAAGCCGCGTGGCGTGCCATGGAAAATGCATTGCCTTACCTAACGGATGGTCGCCAGTTAAAATTCATGTTTTTGCCGGATGGAGAAGATCCCGACTCTTATATCCGACAAAACGGAAAACAAGCATTTGAGCAGCAAGTGTCTAATGCGATGCCCTTGTCTGAATTCATGTTCAGCTCATTGACTCAGCAGGTCGATATGAGCACGAAAGAAGGCATGGCAAAACTGAGTACTCTTGCGGTTCCTCTCATTGATAAAGTCCCTGGCGGCACTTTAAGACTATACTTGAGAGAATTGCTTGGCCGCCGTTTGGGTTTGGTTGATGAACGCCAACTACAGCAGCTAATTTCAAAACAAGGTAAAGAGGATAAAAGGCCTCAACCTCATAAAGAAATCAAGCGAACGCCGATGCGAGAAGTGATCGCGTTACTGATTCAAAACCCACAATACGTAAGTATGGTGCCAGATCTAACTAGCGTTAGAGATTTGCCCATTCCTGGTCTAAGTTTATTTGTTGATGTACTTGATAAATGCCAAGCGCATCCCCATATCAACACAGGCCAATTATTAGAGCATTGGCGAAACAGCCAAAATGAGACCCTTCTGTCTCGTCTCGCGAGTTGGGACATTCCACTCGATGAGGACAACCAAGAAGAAATCTTTTTAGACTCACTGGATAAAATTATTGCCCAGTGCGTAGAAAAACAAATTGAAAACCTGCAGGCCAAAGCAAGAAGTGTCGGTTTATCAGCCGAAGAGAAAAGGGAGCTGCTAGCACTTATGCTAGATTTAAAAGCGTAACCCTGTTTAATTAGTCAGCAACGATTTAATTTGTTATAGTAAGTGGTTTGCATTTCGCATACTGATTCCTTCACCAGATTACGAAGTTGGATACCGTCTATGGATCACAATCCGCAGTCACAGCTAAAGTCACTTGTTATTAAAGGCAAGGAACAAGGCTATCTGACCTACGCCGAAGTAAATGACCACCTACCTGCTGAAATCGTAGATTCAGAACAGGTAGAAGACATCATTCAGATGATCAACGACATGGGCATTAAGGTAGTAGAAACTGCTCCTGATGCTGATGATTTAGCACTGAACGATGACACAAATATTACCGATGAAGACGCAGCCGAAGCTGCAGCCGCTGCACTTTCTAGCGTAGAGAGTGAGATTGGTCGTACAACAGACCCAGTACGTATGTACATGCGTGAGATGGGTACTGTCGAACTTCTAACTCGCGAAGGCGAAATCGACATCGCAAAACGTATTGAAGAAGGTATTAACCAAGTTCAATCGTCTGTTGCTGAATACCCAGGCACAATTCCGTACATTCTTGAGCAATTTGACAAAGTTCAAGCTGAAGAACTACGTCTTACAGACCTAATTTCAGGTTTTGTAGATCCAGATGCTGACGACACCGCTGCACCAACGGCAACACACATCGGTTCTGAACTGACTGAATCTCAGTTAGAAGAAGAAGACGATGAAGACGTTGATGATGACGAAGATAGCGATGACGATTCAGATGATTCTGAAGAAGATGTAGGTATCGATCCAGAATTAGCGCTAGAGAAATTCAACCAACTACGCAGCACCTATCAAAATCTTCAATTAGCAATCAACGAGTACGGCTATAACAGCCCGAAAGCAACCGTTGCTAATGAAATGATGCTAGACGTATTCCGCGAGTTTCGTCTAACGCCTAAACAGTTTGATCACCTAGTGAATGAACTGCGTACTGCTATGGATCGCGTTCGTACACAAGAGCGTCTGATCATGAAGTCTGTGGTTGAATACGGCAAAATGCCGAAGAAATCATTCATCGCGCTGTTCACTGGTAATGAATCAAGTGAAGCTTGGCTGGATGAAGTTCTTGCTTCAGACAAGCCATACGCTGAAAAGATCAAACGTAACGAAGAAGAAATCCGTCGTTCAATCGCTAAGCTAAAAATGATTGAAGAAGAGACTTCTCTAAACGTACAGAACATTAAAGACATCAGCCGTCGTATGTCTATCGGTGAAGCAAAAGCTCGCCGTGCGAAGAAAGAGATGGTTGAAGCGAACTTGCGTCTTGTAATTTCTATCGCGAAGAAATACACCAACCGTGGCCTACAGTTCTTGGATCTGATCCAGGAAGGTAACATCGGTCTGATGAAAGCGGTAGATAAGTTCGAATATCGTCGTGGTTACAAGTTCTCGACTTACGCAACGTGGTGGATCCGTCAGGCAATCACTCGTTCAATCGCGGACCAAGCACGTACGATTCGTATCCCGGTACACATGATCGAAACGATCAACAAGCTAAACCGTATTTCTCGTCAAATGTTGCAAGAGATGGGTCGCGAGCCACTACCGGAAGAACTGGCAGAGCGCATGCAAATGCCAGAAGACAAGATTCGTAAAGTTCTAAAAATCGCTAAAGAGCCTATCTCAATGGAGACACCAATCGGTGACGACGAAGATTCGCATCTAGGTGATTTTATCGAAGATACAACGCTAGAACTTCCGCTAGATTCTGCAACTGCAACTAGCCTTAAGGTGGCAACAAAAGACGTGCTTGCAGGTCTAACGCCACGTGAAGCGAAAGTACTTCGTATGCGTTTTGGTATTGACATGAACACTGACCATACTCTAGAAGAAGTTGGTAAGCAGTTCGACGTTACTCGTGAGCGTATCCGTCAGATCGAAGCAAAAGCACTACGTAAACTTCGTCACCCAAGCCGCTCAGAGACTCTGCGCAGCTTCCTAGACGAATAATCGCAGCGCATACAAGCTTTTAGAAATCAAAAAAGGTGACTTTAGGTCACCTTTTTTATTATCTACTGTTCTAAGTGGATAAAAACTAAGCGCAATTGCCCTAGTTGGTATCTAGACACCTTGCAACGCTTCCCCTATAATCGTTGTCCTATTAAGGCCCCTTAGCTCAGTGGTTAGAGCAGTCGACTCATAATCGATTGGTCCCCAGTTCAAGTCTGGGAGGGGCCACCAAATTCCAGAAGGTTAGTAAGCGTAGTGTTTACTAACCTTTTTTTGTACCTGACGATTTTGGGTCAGGTAATGGGTCAGGTAAGCCCCGATCACGCACTCTTCTCTGTCTTCTTCCAATACTAATCTGAATACTACGCTGTTGCCAAATATCCCTTCTGGCTGATGAATATCTTTCATAGAGAACAAAGAGAGGTATTAAACTCGCAAACCAACCATGAGTGACTTAAATTGCACTTATAGATAATTTCTTATACAGTCACTACAAAAGTAACTTATAGTGAACTTATATATTAAGACGAACCCAATAGTGACAAAAGTACATTAAAAGGCACTTATGAAAAAAGGTAAGATGGTAAAGGCACAACCTATGCCTGATTTGAATACCGAGTTCAGTATGGAAACACTGGGGAGCGCCATTCGCTCAAAGCGCACCGATAGAGGCTGGCGTATTGATGATCTCGCTTCAAAAGCCAACTTATCTCGTAGAACCGTCATGAAGGTAGAAAAAGGCGATACCAGTGTCACCTTTGCCAATGTACTCGTCCTCATGGACATCTTAGGACTATCGCTACGCCTTATCGATTTAAACATATTTGTTCGTCCACACAGCCAGATAACCTCCCAAGCTGAAAACAGCGTGAGAAGCAATGAGGACGGTTGGTATGAGTAAGTTACAACAGTTAGACGTGTTTATCGGTACGAATACCAAAATTGGTCGTTTGATTCTTCCTGCAATGAAGATAATGAATTCTAATTTACGTGTGAAGATGATTGGATTCTAAACAGAGAGTGAGTATCTGCTCGAAGCCACGATTGGAGACCTTGGTGTAAAAATTGAAGATGTACTGAAAATTTAAAGGATAGTGAGACTTGAGGAACAAGGTTAATCGACCAGTATTGTAAGGTTCTGTTCATTGCCATATGCGCTTCACACCATGTAATATAGAGCACAAATCAACGCATTTTTGGATTCTGAAATGCGAACATCATAAAAAACAACTGGAAAAACTTACCATAATGGTAAATAATCAACTCAACGTTAGTGCTTTTGAACAGGAACCACCTACTGCCACAACAGATAAACGTATCCATATCGATGGACCATTGTATATGGTAGACGACGTTCTAAAAATTCTCGAATCTGAGGGAAATACGACTATCCCTTGGACACGCAAGTGTATACACAATATAGAATCGGCTTTGTTGCTTAAATCGATGGAACTAAATCAAGAAGCTACGATCTGATCGGCTACACCCATTAATCGTCGTAGCCTCATGCCTAAACCTCGTTACAAAACAACTAACTGGAAGCAGTACAACAAAGCCTTAATAAACCGTGGTTCTCTGACCTTTTGGATTGATGAGGAAGCGATAGCCGAGTGGAAGC